>NZ_JBHSRF010000029.1:0-92582 GCF_042658925.1 Sphaerisporangium aureirubrum | reverse complement strand
GTGGGGGGATGGGCGGGGTTACAGTGGGGGCGGTGTGGGTTACAGGGTGCGGGCTACTCTTAGGATCTTTCGGCGTAGCCGGACATGCCTGCGGCCGTCGGGGTACAGGAGTAAACGGTCGAGTTCCCAGTGTCCATATTCAGCATGCTCGGTGAGGACCCGCCGGGCTGTTTCTCGCGTGGTCCCGCGCGGGAGATACAGGTCCAAATAGGAGTACTCGAGCACTGCGATTAGTCTCCGAAGGGTATGCAAGGGGACGCTGGCACTGTCTGGGCTCTATTCTGCGTCCTCGTGGGTATCGGGTCCAGGTAGGTGGAACACCGGCAAGTGGCCGGGTAGTCCGACGGGGTGAGGAATCCGGCGACGGGTTACCTTCATGCCTGTGCGGGATCGCCGCCGATCGGCGTGGCCCGCGAACGGGCCGGGGCGATCCGGCACGGGAACGACAGCGAACAGCGAGGTAGGAAGCAGCGTGCCAGCCAACAACGGCAACGCCGGCGGAACCCGCCTGGTGATCGTGGAGTCGCCTGCCAAGGCGAAGACCATCGCCGGGTACCTCGGGCGCGGCTACATCGTGGAATCCAGCATCGGTCACATCCGTGACTTGCCGGAACGGGCCGATGACATCCCCGAGAAGTACAAAGGCGAGTCGTGGGCCCGCCTCGGGGTCAACGTGGACCACGAGTTCGAGCCGCTCTATGTCGTGAACGCGGACAAGAAGTCCCAGGTCTCCAAGCTCAAGCAACTCCTGAAGGACGCCGACGAGCTCTACCTGGCCACGGACGAGGACCGCGAGGGCGAGGCCATCGCGTGGCACCTCAGGGAGGTCCTGAAGCCCAAGGTGCCGGTGCACCGCATGGTGTTCCACGAGATCACCCCGCAGGCGATCCGGGACGCGGTCTCCAACCCGCGCGCCCTGAACCTCCGCCTGGTGGACGCCCAGGAGACGCGCCGCATCCTCGACCGCCTCTACGGCTACGAGGTCAGCCCGGTCCTGTGGAAGAAGGTCAAGCCGCGCCTGTCGGCCGGCCGTGTGCAGTCGGTGGCGACCCGGCTGGTGGTGGAGCGCGAGCGTGAGCGCATCGCGTTCACCTCGGCCGGCTACTGGGACCTGGCGGCCCTGTTCGACGTGGGCCGCGACGAGGACCCGCGCAGCTTCAACGCCACCCTGACCGGCGTGGACGGCAAGAGGGTCGCCCAGGGCAGGGACTTCGCCACGACGGGCACGCTCAAGACCGCCGACGTCCTCCACCTGGACGAGCAGGCCGCCCGTGCCCTGGCGGGGCGCCTGGAGGGCGCCTCGTACGCCGTGACGTCGGTGGAGAGCAAGCCCTACACCCGCCGCCCGTACGCCCCGTTCCGTACGACCACGCTGCAGCAGGAGGCCAGCCGCAAGCTCGGTTTCTCCGCCAAGTACACGATGCAGGTGGCGCAGAAGCTGTACGAGAACGGTTACATCACGTACATGCGTACCGACAGCACCACCCTGTCGGAGACCGCCCTGGCCGCGGCCAGGAGCCAGGCCGTGCGGCTCTACGGCGCCGAGTACGTCCCGGACAAGCCCCGGGTGTACGCGAGCAAGGTGAAGAACGCCCAGGAGGCTCACGAGGCCATCAGGCCCTCGGGAGACGAGTTCCGCACGCCGGGCGAGACCGGCCTGTCCGGCGACATGGTGCGGCTGTACGAGTTGATCTGGCAGCGCACGGTGGCCTCCCAGATGAAGGACGCCCTCGGCGAGTCGGTGAGCGTGCGCATCGGTGGCACGTCCAGCACCGGTGAGCGGGTCGAGTTCGGTGCCTCCGGCCGCACGATCACCTTCTACGGCTTCCTCAAGGCCTATGTCGAGGCCACCGACGACCCGTCGACCGATCGGGACGATTCGGTGAGCCGTCTGCCGAACCTCGCCGAGCGCGACCCGCTGACGGCGCTGGAGCTGGCCGCCGAGGGTCACTCCACCAGGCCGCCGTCGAGGTTCACCGAGGCGTCGCTGGTCAAGGAGCTGGAGGACCGCGAGATCGGCCGCCCGTCGACGTACGCGTCGATCATCGGCACGATCCTCGACCGCGGGTACGTCTTCAAGAAGGGCACCGCGCTGGTGCCGTCCTTCCTGGCGTTCGCCGTGGTCAACCTTCTGGAGCGCCACTTCGGCAACCTGGTCGACTACGACTTCACCGCCGACATGGAGAAGGTGCTCGACGACATCGCCAACGCCCGCGCCGACCGGGTGCCCGAGCTGCGCCGTTTCTACTACGGCGAGCAGGGCGACGGCCTGAAGGAGCTGGTCAGCGACCTCGGCGACATCGACGCCCGTGAGATCAGCTCGTTCGCGATCAAGGGCACGGACATCGTCATCCGGGTGGGCCGCTACGGGCCGTACCTCGACCGTGACGGTGCCCGGGTCAACGTCCCGGAGGACCTCGCGCCCGACGAGCTGACCGCGGAGAGGGCCGAGGAGCTGTTCAGCCAGCCGAGCGGCGAGCGTGAGCTCGGCACCGACCCTGTGAGCGGCCACCTGATCGTGGCCAAGTCCGGGCGTTTCGGGCCGTACGTCACCGAGGTGCTGCCCGAGGACGACCCCCCGGCCGACGCGAAGAAGCGCGCCAAGAAGGACGCGAAGCCGCGGACCAGCTCGTTGTTCAAGACGATGACGCTGGACACCGTCACGCTGGACGACGCCCTCAAGCTGCTGTCGCTGCCCCGTGCGCTCGGCGAGCTCGACGGCGCGGAGGTCACGGCGCAGAACGGCAGGTTCGGGCCGTACATCAAGAAGGGCACCGATTCGCGGTCCCTGGCGTCGGAGGACCAGCTCTTCACGGTCACCATCGAGCAGGCCAAGGAGCTGTTCGCCCAGCCCAAGCAGCGCGGACGGGGCCGGGCGGCCGCCGCGCCGCCGCTGCGCGAGCTGGGGAACGACCCGGTCTCCGGCCAGCCCGTGGTGGTGAAGGAGGGCCGATTCGGGCCGTATGTCACCGATGGGGAGTCCAACGCGTCGCTCCGCAAGGAGGACTCGGTGGAGCAGATCACCATCGAGCGGGCGGCCGAGTTGCTGGCGGAACGCCGTGCGCGCGGGCCCGCCGCCAAGCGGCCCCGGGCCAAGGCGGGCACCAAGACCGGTGCCAAGGCGGGCGCCAAGTAACGCCGGGTGAAGAAAGGCGCGGCCCCCGGGGCCGCGCCATTCCGGAACCAACGAAATGGCCATTACCGGTACGACCGGTAATGGCCATTTCCAACGCCTGAGGGTGGGGCCCAAAAGGGTCAGGCGAACAGCGTCCGCCCCCAATAGTCCCCCGCGTCCCGGAGTCCCGGCGGGCAGGCGAACAACCCGCTGGAGACGTGCTTGATGTACTCGTTGAGCTGGTCCTTGCGCGCCAGTTCCCGCTGGATCGGCACGAAGTGCGTGCGCGGGTCGCGCTGGTAGGCGATGAAGAACAGCCCCGCGTCCAGCCGTCCGAGCCCGTCGGAGCCGTCCACGAAGTTGTAGCCCCGCCGCAGCAGCCGCGCCCCGTTGTGGGTCGTCGGGTGGGCGAGCTTGATGTGCGCCTCCACGGCGATCACCGGCTCGCCGTCCGGGCCCTTGGCGGCGAAGTCGGGCTCGTCGAACTCGGCCTTCTTGCCGAGCGGAGCGCCCACGCCCTTGTCCCGCCCGAAGATCAGCTCCTGCTCGGCGAGCGAGGTCCGGTCCCAGGTCTCGATGTTCATCCGGATCTTGCGGGTGACCACGTAGCTGCCGCCCGCCATCCAGTCCGGGCCGTCGCCGGGCGCCACCCACACGTGGTCCCGGAGCATCGCGGCGTCCTCCAGCTTGACGTTGGCGGTGCCGTCCTTGAACCCCATGAGGTTGCGGGGGGTCGCCTGGGCGCGGGAGGTGGACGACGTGCGGCCGAAGCCGAGCTGCGACCAGCGCGCCGACACCTTGCCGAAGCCGATCCTGGCGAGGTTGCGCACGGCGTGCACGGCGACCTGGGGGTCGTGCGCGCAGGCCTGGACGCAGATGTCGCCGCCGGAGATCTCCGGCCGCAGGGTGTCCCCGGGGAAGTGCGGCAGGTCGGCCAGCGCGGCGGGCTTCTTGGCGGCCAGCCCGAACCGGTCGTCGAACAGCGAGGGCCCGAAGCCGACGGTGAGCGTCAGCCCGGACGCCGGCAGCCCGAGCGCCTCGCCGGTGTCGTCCGGCGGGGCCTCGGGGTGGCCGCCGACGGCGCCGAACGTCCCGGAGTCCTTGCCCTGGGTCATCCGGGCCGCCGCCGCCGTCCACTCCTGGAGCATGTCGACCAGCTCGGCGCGGTCCTTGGTGATCACGTCGAAGCTGATGAAGTGGAGGCGGTCCTGGGCGGGCGTGACGATGCCCGCCTGGTGCTCGCCGTAGAAGCGCACGGGGTCGGACGTCGACGCCGCCGCGGCGGGCGGCGGGCCCTCCAGCACCGAGCGGGTAGCGAGGACGCCCGCGCCGGCCGCGGCCACACCGGCCGCGCCCAGCCCGAACAGCTTGCGCCGGTTGATCTCCGTCATCGCGCGCTCACCTCCAGGTTCACTGGGCCACCACGGCGGCCACCTTGCTGATGGGTTCGGCGAGCGCGTTGATGGCGTCGGACAGTTCCTTCAGGTCGGCCTTGGTCAGCTCGGTGTGCAGCTTCCAGCCGTCGCCCTTCTGGTGCTTGCCGAGGATCGTCTCGGCCGCGGCGAACTTCTCGTCCAGCGTCTTGGCCAGGGCCGGGTCCCGCTCCTCCAGCACCGGCCGCAGCGCGGCGACCGCGGCCTGGGAGCCCTCCATGTTGGCGGCGAAGTCCCACAGGTCGGTGTGTGAGTAGCGGTCCTCCTCGCCGGTGATCTTGCCGGTGGCGACCTCGTCCAGCAGTTCCTTGGCGCCGGTGGCGAGCTTGAGGGGCTGGATCGCCTCGCTGTTGGCCAGCTCGACGATCTTCTTGACGTCGGTCATCAGCTTGTCGGCGAGCGGGCCGTCCTTGCTGATGTCCTTCTCCACCCACAGATCCTTCTCGATCTTGTGGAAGCCGGTCCACTCGCCGCCGGGCTCGATGCCGTCCTCGCGGGCGTCGATGGCGGGGTCGAGGTCGCCGAAGGTCTCGGCCACCGGCTCGATGCGCTCCCAGTAGGTGCGCGCCACCGGGAAGAGCTCCTTGGCCTTGTCGATGTCGCCCGCCTTGACCGCGTCCACGAACTCCTGGGTCTTGACCAGCAGGGCGTCGGTCTGGCTCTTGACGTAGCGGCTGTAGTCCTTGGCGGCCTGGGCGAGCTTGGCGTCGTCGGAGAGCTTCACCGCGGTGCCGGTGACCTTCAGCGGGCCGCGGATGCCCTTACCGATCATGCCCGGCTTGCACGCCGTCTCGTACGTCCCCGCGGGCAGTTCGATGATCACCTCGCGGGTGAGGCCGGGCACGATGTTCTCGACCTCGCCCATCACCCGGTCGCCCGCGGCGTACACGTAGAACTCGGTGACCTTCGTGCCGCTGTTGGTCACGGTGAACGTCGAGGTGCCGGCCGGCAGGGCCGTGGTGCCGACGTCGCAGGCGGTGTCGTTGGCGGCGACGGTGATCTTGTCGGGCTTTCCCCCGGCCTGGGCGGTCGTGCCGCCCTCGCCGCCCGGCGACGAGCAAGCGGTCAGCCCGGCCAGTGCCAGGGCGCCTGCGGTGAGTGCAAGGGGCGTACGCATGGTTCTCCAGTTCGCGGTTGCATGGGTGGCCGCGCCTGGTCACGGCGGGCCGGTGGTACGGGGTCGGGGGGTCAGGACGAGGCGGCCGGCGCCGCCGTCTTGGCGGGCGCCTCCGTCCGCTTGCGGGCCGGGAGGAGGAAGAGCGTCAGCACCGGCACCAGATAGGCGACCCAGGCGATCATTTCCAGGATCGTCGGCTGGGCGGTGAAGTTGAACATGCCGCTGAGCAGCGTCGAGTACCACGCGTCCGGAGGCAGGACGCCGCTCAGGTCGAACGCCTGCGAGGTGAGCACGGTGACCACGCCGGCCTCGAACAGATCGTGCACGCCGTACTTGAAGATGCCCGCCGCGACCAGGATCAGCAGCAGGCCGGTCCAGGTGAAGAACTTGGCGAGGTTGATGCGCACCGCGCTGGCGTACAGGGCCCAGCCGAGCACCACGGAGCTGGCGAGGCCGAGCAGGATGCCGGTCAGCGGGGCGGCGCTCGTGGTCGCGCCCTGGGCGGCGGCGAAGAACAGCAGGGCGGTCTCCAGGCCCTCGCGGGCGACGGCGAGGAAGGCCATCACGACCACGGCGACGGAGCCGAGCTTGATCGCGTCGCTCAGCTTGGCCTTCAGTTCCCCGGACAGGCGGCGGGCCGCCGAGCGCATCCAGAAGATCATGAAGGTGACGAAGACGGTGGCGGCGAGGGAGGCGACCGCGTCGAACAGCTCGTGCTGGCGGGAGTCGAGCTGGGCCGCGGTGAAGGTGAGCAGGGCGCCGAAGCCGACCGAGAGGAGGACGGCCGCCGCGACGCCGGCCCAGACGAGGGGGAGCCGGTCCCGGCGGTCGCTCTTGACCAGGAACGCGACGAGGATGGACACGACGAGGGTCGCCTCCAGGCCCTCTCGCAGCCCGATGAGATAACTGGCGAACACCCGGTCCCCCTAAGTCTTTCTTAGCCTTACCTAAATTAGGGCAGGTTAACCTTAGCGCGGCAAGGGTTCCAGCTGCACTGGGGTGTCTTGATCGGCGCCGGGATCGGTTCGGGATGCCCGGCGAATCATCACCAGTCATGACTTTTCGGTGCATAGTCCCTGCATCTGCGGGCGCCTTGGTAATACGCTCAGAGGTAGAACAGGCGGACGAATCCGACCTGCGCTGACTCTCCCCCAGCCCGGCGAGCACCTGGATACGCTGACATCATGACCACGTCCGGCCGATCCGCTCCGCGGCGCAAGACTCCCCACGTGCTGGCGAACGCCCCGTTCCGCCGGCTCTGGACGGCCATGACGGTCTGCAGCCTGGGCGACTGGCTCAACATCATCGCGATCACCGCGTTCGCGGCGTACCTCACCGAGGGCTCCGGCTACCAGGCCCAGAGCCTCGCCATCGGCGGTGTCTTCGTCGTCAAGATGCTCCCGGCGATCGTGCTCGGGCCGCTCGCGGGCGCGTTCGCCGACCGGTTCGACCGCCGCCTGACCATGTTCGTCAGCGACCTGCTGCGGTTCGCGCTGGTGTTGTCGATCCCGCTGGTCGGCAGCTACCAATACATCATCATCGCGACGTTCCTCGTCGAATGCGTGAACCTCTTCTGGGTGCCCGCCAAGGACGCCACCGTGCCGAACCTCGTGCCCAAGGAACGGCTCGAGGAGGCCAACCAGCTCAACCTTCTGGTGACCTACGGCACCGCGCCCGTCGCCGCGGCGCTGTTCGCCGTCCTGTCGCTGATCGTCGAGATCACCGGGCAGGCCGTGCCCACCCTGACGTGGGAGCCCGCCCAGCTCGCGCTGATCGTCAACGCCGTGGCGTACCTCGTGTCCGCCTTCCTGATCTTCACGCTGAAGAGCATCCCCAAGGGGCACACCGAGCGGGTGTCCGCGCCCTCGGTCCTGCGCCAGATCATCGACGGCTGGCGGTACGTCGGCGCCAACCGCATGGTCCGCGGCCTCGTCATCGGCATGCTGGGCGCGTTCGCGGCGGGCGGCGCCGTCATCGGCGTGGCCAAGGTGTACGTCGTCTCGCTCGGCGGCGGCGACGCGGCGTACGGCACGGTGTTCGCCGCGGTCTTCGTCGGCATGGGACTCGGCATCTTCTTCGGGCCCCGGCTGCTCAGCGAGCTGTCCCGGCGCCGCCTGTTCGGGCTGGCGATCATCATGGCGGGCCTGGTGCTGGCCGGCACCGCGCTCATCCACAACCTCGTCATCCTGGTGATGCTGGTGGTGGTGCTCGGGGCCTGCGCGGGCATCGCGTGGATCATCGGCTACACCCTCATCGGGCTCGAGGTCGAGGACGCCATGCGCGGGCGCACCTTCTCCTTCCTACAGTCCCTGGCCCGGGTCACGCTGCTGCTGGTCGTCGCGATCGCCCCGGCCCTCGCGGGCCTGTTCGGCGAGCACCCGTTCTCGCTCGGGGCCGGCATCGTCTACCAGTTCGACGGGCCGAACCTCGTCATGCTGATCGGCGCGCTGCTGGCGGTGATCGTCGGCGTGCTCGCGCTGCGGCACATGGACGACCGGCGGCACGTCCCGCTGCGGTCCGACCTGCTGGCCGCGCTGCGCGGCGAGCGGTACGTGCCCGAGAGCGCCGAGCTGCCGCACGGGCTGTTCATCGCCTTCGAGGGCGGGGAGGGCTCGGGCAAGACCACCCAGTCGCGGCTGCTCGCCATCTGGCTGCGCGACCAGGGGTTCGACGTCGTGCAGACCCGCGAGCCCGGGTCCACCAAGGTCGGCATGCGGCTGCGCGCCATCCTGCTGGACTCCGCGCACCAGGGGCTGTCCGCCCGCGCCGAGACGCTGCTGTACGCGGCGGACCGGGCCGAGCACGTCGAGAAGGTCATCAGGCCCGCGCTGTACCGCGGGGCCATGGTGGTCTCCGACCGGTACGTGGACTCCTCGCTGGCCTACCAGGGCGCGGGGCGCGAGCTGGAGCCGCAGGACGTCGCCAAGGTGAACTCCTGGGCCACCGGCGCGCTGGTGCCCGACCTGACCGTGCTGATCGACGTGCCGCCGTCGGTGGGACTGTCCCGGTTCGCGTCGCCGGCCGACCGCATCGAGTCCGAGCCGGTGGAGTTCCACGAGCGGGTGCGCCGCGAGTTCCGCGCCCTGGCCGCCGCCGACCCCGACCGCTACCTCGTGGTGGACGGCCTGCAGAGCCAGCACGACGTGGCGGTTGTGATCCAGGACCGGGTGCGCGACATCCTGCCCGACCCGGTCCCCCAGGAGACCGAGGCGATCACCGGTCACATTCCCATCGTGCGGGACTGAGCGGTTGTCCACAGGGCGGTCCGCGGCCTGACCGCCGGGGACTAACCTGGCCTGCGTGACAGTCTTCGACGACCTCGTGGGGCAGGATCGCGCGGTGGCCGTGCTCCAGCGGGCCGCCGCCGCGGGCGCCGAGGCGCTGGCCGGGGGGCGGGGCGCGGGCATGACCCACGCCTGGTTGTTCACCGGCCCCCCGGGGGCGGGCCGCACCGCCGCCGCCCAGGCGTTCGCCGCCGCGCTGCTGTGCCCGTCCGGCGGGTGCGGCCACTGCGAGCTGTGCCATCAGGTCGCCGTCGGTTCCCACCCGGACGTCGAGACCGTCCGGCCGCAGGGGCTGTCGTACGGCGTGAAGGAGACCCGCGAGCTGGTGCTGCGGGCGGCCGGGGCCCCCACGCTCGGGCGGTGGCGCGTCATCCTGTTCGAGGACGCCCAGCGGGCCACGGAGGCCGCGGCCAACGCGCTGCTCAAGGCCATCGAGGAGCCGCCGCCGCGCACCGTCTGGCTGCTCTGCGCGCCGTCCCCCGACGACATGATGATCACCATCAGGTCCCGCTGCCGGGTCGTCACCCTGCGCACCCCCTCCACCGAGGCCGTCGCCCACGTGCTCGCCACCCGGGAGAACGTCTCCGCCGAGCTCGCCGCCTTCGCCGCCCTGGCCGCCCAGGGCAACGTCGTCCGGGCCCGCCGCCTGGCCCTGGACGACGAGGTGCGGCGGCGGCGCGAGGCCGTACTGTCCCTGCCGCGCTCCCTCACCGGCCTCGGCCCCTGCGTCGACGCGGCCGAGCGGCTGGTCAAGACCTCCGCCGAGGACGCCGAGGAGGCCACCACCCGGCTGAACGAGTCCGAGACCACCGAGCTGCGCAAGATCTACGGCGAGGGTTCCACCGGCAAGGGCCTCAACAAGGGCCTGGTGCGCGGCGGCGCCGGCGCGATCAAGGACCTCGAGGACCGCCAGAAGTCCCGGGCCACCCGCGTCAAGCGGGACTCCCTCGACTCCGCCCTGCTCGACCTCGCCTCCTTCTACCGCGACGTGCTGGCCGTCCAGTTCGGCGCCGGCGTCGAGCTCTCCACCGCGGACCGCCGCCCCGACCTCGACGCCCTCGCCCGCGCGTCCACTCCCGAGGACACCCTGCGGCGCATCGACGCGATCATGCTGTGCCGCGAGCGCCTGGCCGCCAACGTCAACCCCCAGATGGCGCTGGAGGCCATGACCATCAGCCTGTGGAATCCCCGTCTCTGAGCATGCCGACCGATCTCCTCCAGCGGGTGCGGCGGGCGTCACGGGACGGCCTGCGGTCCTTCCTCGCCGCAGCCGGTACCTTCGGCACGCTCGTCCTGCTGTCGCCGTGGGCCGGGGAGCCGCTCGGTGTCTACGTGCTCGGTGTGGTGGTGGCGTTCTCACTGGACCGGGTCGGCAAGGGGCAGGAGCGGGCCGTCCTGCTGGTCGCGCTGCCGGTCGTGACGGCCGGGGTGGCGGCCGTCGGCGGGTTGATGCGGGCCGAGCCGCCGCTCGGCAGCGCGCTGTTCGTCGGCCTGGTGTTCCTGTCCGTCCACCTGCGGCGGTACGGCCCGCGGGCCTCGGCGGCCGGCAGGCTCATGACCTTGCCGCTGCTCGCCATGTTCGTGTCCCCCGTCCCGGTCGGCGACTCCGCCCGCGGCACGCTCGTCTGGTCCGTGGTGGCGTGCCTGGTGGCCGTCGCCTGGCACTGGGGGGTATCCGCGCTGGTGCGCGGGGAGCGGGCCGCCGCGGTCCCGCCCCCGCCTCCCGCGTCCGGCTCTTCGCACACCAAGCTGGCGCTCCAGGCCGCCATCGCCCTCGGGCTGGCCTTCACCGCCGGGCACCTGCTCTTCCCCGCGCACTGGTCGTGGACGGTGGTCACCGCGCTGGTCGTCACCATCGGCGCGCGGTCGCGCGGCCACGTGCTGCACAAGGGCGTGCAGCGGTTCGGCGGGGCGCTGGTCGGCGCGGTCTCGGCCACGCTGATCGCCGGGCCGCTGCACGACCACCCGGTCGCGTCGGCCGTGGTGATCTTCGCGTACCTGCTGGCCGGGCTGGTGCTCCGGCAGATCGACTACGCGTACTGGTCCTTCGCCGTCACCAGCATGCTGGCCGTGCTGTACGGCCTGCTGGGCCAGGCCGGCCCCGAGTTCCTCGCCGAACGCCTGGTGGAGATCCTCCTGGGCACCGCCTGCGGTATCGTGCCCGCGTTCCTCGTCCTGCCCATCCGCACCGAGGCCGTCGTCCGCCGCAACCTCGCGCACACGCTGCACGCCCTCGGCGACCTGCTGCGCGAACCCGGCGCCGAACACGAGCAGGTGCTCCACCAGCGCGCCGAGGGCCTGCGCACGGCCGCCGAGCCGCTGCTGGCCCGGCACCGCCTGTCCCGGCTGCTCGCGCGGCGAACCGGCCGGATCTTCACGCGGCGGCCTGGGCTGGACGCGTCCCCCCGCCGTGCGCGAGGCGAGCTGGCCGAGGGGGTGCGCGGACTGCTCGCCGGAATGGAGCGGCTCGACGCGGGTGCCACGCCGGCCCCGGCGCGGGCCGCGTTGCGCCGCAACATCGGGACCGTACGGCTGACCCTCGCCCGCCGCCCCGCCCCTGATCTCGTCCCCGTCCAGGCAGGGCAGGACCCCGCCCTCACCGACCTCGACGCCGCGCTGCGCGCCGTGCACGCGGGCCTCCCCGCCGTCCCGGAGACGCCCGGATAGCGGCGGTACGGCTTTTGTGGGCCGTTGCCGTGTCTACGCGTAGGGTGGGCGGCAACGCATCGGCATGAGCCGCATCGGCAGGAAGCGGAGGCGTTCGCGTGGGCATGATGATGGCCGTGAGCTTCACCCGTTATGGGCGGCTCTATTACCTCGATCCGGGCGGCCACAGCCCAAAGGTCGGTGACAAGGTTTTGGTCCCCACCGACGCCGGCCCCGAGGTCGCCGAATGCGTCTGGGCGCCACAGTGGGTCAGCGAGGACATCGACGGCCTACCCGTCTGCGCCGGCCTAGCCGCCGACGAGCAACTGGAGCGGGACGAGACCAACCGCCGCCGCCGCGCCGAGGCCCGCAGCGTGTCCAAGCGCCTGATCCGGCGGCACGAGCTTCCGATGAAGGTCGTCGGCGTCGACTACCTCGACGCCGACAACGTCTACACCGTCTACTTCTCCGCCCCCCACCGCGTCGACTTCCGCGCCCTGGTCCGCGACCTGGCCCGGAACCTGCGCGCCCGGGTGGAACTCCGGCAGATCGGCCCGCGCGACGAGGCACGCCTCCAGGGCGGCATCGGCCCCTGCGGCCGCGACCTGTGCTGCGCGACCTTCCTGAAGGACTTCGAGCCGGTCTCCGTCCGCATGGCCAAAGACCAGGACCTCCCCGTCAACCCCCTGCGCATCGCCGGCGCCTGCGGCCGCCTGATGTGCTGCCTGAAGTACGAACACCCCCTGTACCAAGAGTTCCGCGCCTCCGCCCCCCGCGTCGGCGTAGCCGTCGACACCCCCGAGGGCCGAGGCACGATCGTCGGCCACAACGTCCCGTCCGACTCGGTCGTCGTCCGCCTGGAGGACGGCGGCCGCCGCTGCGCCTGCTCCCGGGCCGACGTCTGCGCGCCACGCAAGCAGCATGACCAAAGGTATGGGGGCCAGACGGCCGTCGAGGAGTGAAAGCGCACGTGGGAGGGGTACTACCTAATAGCCGTGGCGTTGATCTGAGCCGCGGGGTACACCAAATCGGGGGATAAGGTGGTCGGCGCATGACGCGCTGTAGAGGTGTGGGACGGCCGGGTCGTGCGGCCGTCCTGGTGGTGGCGGCACTGTTGGTCGCGGCGTGTTCGGCGCAAGGCGACGCGGACCCGTCGGACGACTCGTCCCCCGCCGATCCTCCCGCGGCCACCCGGAGCGACGCCACCAAAGCCCCCTCGGCCGCTCTCGCGCCGTTCTACACCCAGAAGATCAACTGGACGTCCTGCCGCGAGGGCTTCCAGTGCGGCAAGCTCGACGTGCCCCTCGACTACGCCAACCCCGGCGGCGAACGCATCCAGATCGGCGTGATCCGGCTCCCCGCGACGGGCGAGCGCATCGGCTCCATCGTCCTCAACCCCGGCGGCCCCGGCGGCTCCGGCATCGAGTACGCCCGCGCCGCCAAGTCCGTCCTCACCCCCGGCATCCTCTCCCGCTTCGACGCCGTCGGCTTCGACCCGCGTGGTGTCGGCCAGTCCGCGCCCGTCCACTGCCTCTCCGGCCCCCAGCTCGACCAGTTCATCGGCCTGGACGGCACCCCCGACACCCCCGCCGAGGTCGACGCCCTCGCCGCCGGCGCCAAGGAGTTCGCCCAAGGCTGCCAGGCCAAATCCGCCAAACTGCTCCCGCACGTGAGCACCGCCGACGCCGCCCGCGACATGGACGTCCTGCGCGCCGCCCTGGGCGACACCGGCCTCACCTACCTGGGCAAGTCGTACGGAACGTACCTGGGCGCCGTCTACGCCGACCTGTTCCCGAAGAACGTCCGCGCCCTCGTCCTGGACGGCGCCGTGGACCCGGCGCTACCCACCGTCCCCGACGTCAACGCCGCCCAGGCCCGCGGCTTCCAGGTCGCCCTACGCTCGTTCCTGGCCAACTGCTTCACCCAGACCTCCTGCCCCTTCCCGTCCAAGAACGCCGACGAAGCCCAGTCCCGCATAGCCGACCTGCTGAAGAAGGCCGACCAGACCCCCCTCCGCAACAGCACCGGCGACACCCGCAAGATCGACGAGTCCTGGACCACCCTGGGCATAGTCACAGCCCTGTACGACAAACGCTCCTGGCCCGTCCTCCGCGTAGCCCTCTCCCAGGCCTTCCAAGGAGACGGCACCACCCTCCTCCGTCTCGCCGACATCCTGGTGGACCGCCACCAAGACGGCACCTACAGCAACCAGACCGAAGCCAACATGGCCATCAACTGCGTAGACCACCCCTACCCCAAGACCACCTCCGTCTACGAACAAGCCGCCCAGGCCGCCCAAAAGGAATCCCCCCTCTTCGGCGCCTACGTAATGTGGGGCTCCCTCCCCTGCGAGTACTGGCCCGTCCCCCCCACCGGCACCGACAAGCCCCTGAAGGCGCTCGGCGCCCCACCCATCCTCGTAGTAGGCACCCAACGAGACCCCGCCACCCCCTACCAATGGGCCCAAGCCCTAGCCGGCCAACTCTCCTCAGGCGTCCTCCTCAGCTACGACGGCGACGGCCACACGGCTTACCGCACCAACTCCTCCTGCATCGACAAGGCAGTAGACACCTACTTGATCACCCAAACCCCCCCAAAACCCAACACCCTCTGCCCCAAAGTCACCTAACCCAAGATCCCCAGTCCCCCCACCCGTAGGAAACCTGTAGACTTCCACACGCTGCAGTCCCACCGCAGCCCGCCGCCTTAGCTCAGTCGGCCAGAGCGACGCACTCGTAATGCGTAGGTCAAGGGTTCGATTCCCTTAGGCGGCTCCACGTCGGAAGGCCCCTTGCGATGATCGCAAGGGGCTTTTGCTAACACGCTTGCTAACTGCCTAAGCGGGGGGCGGCCAGCTTGGGCTCTGCAACTGCAGTGCTCTGAAGGTCTCGTCCACCCATGTGCGTTCCCAGCGGTTGTCCGTGATCTTGGCAAGGGCCTCGAAGGAGGCTAGCGGCTTGGCCGCCGGAGCCAGGTCTTTCGATAGAAGATCAGCGACGTGCCCTGAGAGTGCTTTGAATGCGAGATAGGGCGCAGAACCCGAGCTATCCCACCAAATCTCGACCAACTGATGTGTCGTCGGATGACGGATGCGTGAGCGCAGGCTCCTCTCGGCCGTGATCGACTTGCGCAGGGACTGGAAGCCTTGCCGGAAGCATCCCAAGAGGGTGCAGTCACGATCGGACAGAGTACGTTCGGCGGTGATCCGCACGAGTAGCGACTCCAGTTCGCCCTCAGCTCTAGCCGCCAGTTCGAGAACTTCCCGCCTGAAGTCTTCTCCGCTGGGCTGCTCAGACCGGCCACCATCCCATAGCTTCCAGGTAGCGGTGAAATTGCCGTAGGCGGCATAAAAAGCGCCGAGAGCTTGTAAGTCCAGCTCTCGACGCTTCTTACGCTCATCCCACTTGGCGGTCAGCCGGTTGCCGACGACCCAGCCGACAGTCAAAGTCAATAGGGCAACTACCAGGCTGGGAATCGCCTTGATGCTCTCCGCCCATAACTGCTGGCCCAATGCGCGTCCCATCTCATCGCTGTGCGGATAGCTGAAGGCCAAACATGTATCATGATCCTTCACCCTCGCCCAAGGCTTTCGTGAAGACACATCTGCCACAGTCGTTTCCGCCGAGCGGATTACGTGAGCGTAGACACGTAGCGTGATCGCTGGGTCGGCGTGGCCTAGCCGGGCCGCCACCACATGGACGGAGACGCCGGCCAGGAGAAGCGTGGTCGCGTGGATATGGCGGAGATCACCTCAGCCCCGGCCCACCGGAAACCAGGGCTGAGCGGACCCGATCGACCAACTCGCCCGCAGAGTTCGATCAAGTCGAGCGATTGGCCGGGCGAAGATGCGAGAAGCGTTGGAGCAGGCTGATGTGATCCGGCTGTCCCGAAGTTCAGCCCGGGTGAGTTGGACCGGGGCCGGGGCTGGACAGGGCGACCCGCCAAGCTATGCGGGTGGCGGAAGAGGGACACCGGGCTCCTTGCTGAGCAAGGTCCCATGTGCTCCGAAGCCGGCCGAGGAGTAGAAGCGGACGGCTTCCTTGTTCGGCGCGAAGATTCCGGCATAGAGAATCGAGACACCGCGCTCTGCGGCAGCTTGCTCCGCCGCCACCACCAAGGCAGATCCCACACCTTTGCCGCGATGCCCGGCTAGGACGACAGTGTGGATCTCGGCCGCGCGGCGAGGATGGATGATTTGGTGGTCCAGGGGATCTGCAAGCAAGACCACCTCCACCATGCCCACCACCTCGCCTGCCACCTCAGCGATCAAAATCATCACCTTAGGCTCAGCCGAAAGCACCTCCTCGAAGTGCCTGCGTACGGCCTCGCTGTCGGGCACGCGGTAGATGACCGGATCGAGTTGGACATGCCTTTCTGCGTTCGTGAGACGCAGGTGGACGAGGGAGAGTACGTCTCCACGGTCGGCAGCCCTGATGATTATCGACACGAGTAGAGCCTCCCAACGTGCCCGCACAACCGCAAAGCTTGCTGACCCCAGAGCCGTGTCCGCTGCCTCGTCGCGCGATCAGCGGGCGAACACCAAGCGCGCGGACCAGTTTGCGGTAGTTGTCGTGGTCGTAGCCCCGGTCGCCCAGCACCACATCCGGTCGCCGGCGGGGCCGGCCGCGCTTGCCGCGTACCGGTGGGATGGCCTGCAGCAGCGGGACGAGCTGGGTGACGTCGTTGCGGTTGCCGCCGGTCACGATGGCCGCCAGTGGGAGGCCGGTGGCGTCGGTGATCAGGTGGTGCTTGCTGCCCAGCCGTCCCCGGTCGACCGGGCTTGCTCCCAGGCGATCCCGGTATGCAGAACGAACAGGACGCCCTGCAAGACCGGCCGGTCATCGAGGCGTTTTCGCCCCGGATGCCGGATCCTGCGCTGCTTGTCCGGCAGCAACGGCTGGATGACCGCCCATAACTCGTCACTGACCTTCCACGGCTTCAGCCGCGCCACCCGCCACCCCTCTCGCCGCCGCTACAGCGAGAGATCAAACCACAACAAAGATCATTCTGTTAGGAGCTCTTAGACGGCGGACTTGCGTCGCCCGCAAGCCCCATGAGGGCGATCACGGGCGACGCTGGCGGCCAATGCTAGTTGAAGTTCAGATGGGCGCTGTTGACCTTGGAACGGCACTCCCCGCCGCCGAAGTCTCCGGTGAAGCCCCTCGGGATGTCGTAGTAGCCATTTTCCTTGTCGGCTTGGTTGTTGCAGTCGGCGTAGACCCAGAGCCGCAGCCCGATTTGCGCGTTCTCGCACCTGCCGGTGAAAGCAGTGTTCCACCATTGGGCGTAACACCTGTAATTGACTATGCTCTTCCCCGCTGCATTGGCCGCCATCGGCGTCAAGCTCACGACCGTCACCGCCACCGCGAGAACCGCAGCGGTTTTCTTTAAAGAGGTGACCACCTTCATGATCTGATTCCCTTCGTTTCACAGAAAATGTGCTGAAGTGGGCTGCCCGCGTACCCCGTTTCGACCTCTCCCCATACGGCCGATGTCGCGGGTGGCTGGAGTCTCAATCATCTCCGGGTCGACTAACGGAGGCGACACATTTTACGCACAATGCAAATGTCCTCGTCACCGCATGTTCGGGCGCTTCGCTGCACCTTTTTGTCCACCCCGGAACTGGCTTATTGTGGTTTCCGGGCAAGCCGAATTATCGTTTCATGAATGTATTTCACTCTGCGGGGACATCCGGGCCGAGAGCTGTAATGGTCCTGTGGCACCTGCTGATTATTGGTGTCCCGGTCAGGCCTTGCTCAAGGAGGGCAATAGAGTCGATTTCAAGCCTTCATCGTTGCAATCATCGTGTTCTAGTTCCCGGTAATGGTTGTTGTCGAGATGTGACCTCGTAGATGCAGGGTTCTGCGCCAGACGGCGAGGCCGCCAGCGAGTTGGCCGCCGCCCGAGGTGATGGTGCTTGGCGTGCTCCGCGTGCTGGTCGAGCGCGCCGACCGGCTCGGCCTGTCCGACGATGCGTCCCTCAAGGCCAGGGTGACCATGCGCGGCCGGGTTCGCTCGATGCTGATCGAGGAGTCCGCCCCAGGCGCCGGCCTGGGGGAACGGTCGTGACTTGCACTGGCTTCGACGTCCGAAGCAACACCCCGTGCGCCTGGGGCCAGGCCAAGACCATCCCGGCCGGATGCGACCGCGGGCACCGCGGCGACCACCATCTGTGCCTGTGCCACACCGCGGACCTGTCCGCTGGTCGCATGTGGTGCGGCACACCGCCTTGACGGTTACTACTCGCTCACTCACATACGCCACGAGAGCATCACGCCGACGGCCCTCACCCCGACGACGGGGCCGACGCCGAAACCGAGGCTGAGGTGCGGCGGGCCATCACCGCACAGAACCCGTTGATGATCACCTGCATCGCGGCGGTCGGCGATGACCCCTGCGCACCGCGCCGGGCCACTTCGTCACCGTCCGCACCGACACCGGTGACGCGCTCGGCGCGGTCGGCAGCAAGTACTCATCTCCACGAAACCCGGCGCGGTTCAGTTTCGAAATGAGTCGTAGTGCACGGCTGCCTCTCACCTACCGTGCACTACAAGGTGTTTGGCGGCGTCGGGTGGGGTTGGCGGCACGAGCGCGCCGTCCCGTGTCGGGTGGGAAGGCTGCGGCGGCCCGGTCCTCCGCGGCGACTGATCGTTTCGCTATTGCTTGTCGCGCGTGGCGGACCGTTTGGCGATTTCGGTCTTGATCGTCTCGCGCAGCTCGTCTGACGTGAAGCCGAGGTTGCGCAGGATCTGCGCGGCGGGGCTCTCCTCGGTGCGGATCAGGCCCAGCAGTGTGTGTTCCGTGCCGACCCAGTCGTGGCCGAGGTCGTCCGCCGCCCGCCCTGCCTGCTCGACGGCTACCTTGCTCTCCGGCCGGAACGCGATGTGACCCCGCGGCGCCTTCTCCCCGGCCGGCGGCATCGCTTCCTCGATCGCGTCGCGGATGCGTTGCTCCGATTCGGTTTTCGCGATCAGCACTTCGTATGCCAGGCCCTGCGGTTCGCCGAGCAGGCCGAGCAGGATGTGTTCGGTGCCGATGAAGTCATGCTTGTGCGATCGGGCGGCCTCCTGCGCCAGCACGATGCTGTGCCGGTTCAGGTTGGTGTACCGCTCGAAAGGGGGTGCGTGGCGTTGCTGGGCGGCCTGCTTGGACACCCCGATGGCGTCGCCGATCTCGGTCCACGATGCGCCGGTTTGCCTGGCCTTGCTGACGTAGTGATCGATGAGCTGGTCACCGAGGTGGGACAGGGTCTGGGCGCGCAGCCGCGCCTCCCTGATGCGGGACAGTTCGTTGGCGTCGGGGAGTTCCCCGTCGAGACGGGCGATCAGGTCGGCAAGGCTGATGTCGAGTGGACTCATGCGTCAACCTTAAGTTGACGATTGAGGCTCGTCAACTTTCAATTGACGCTCGTTGCAGATCTGCTCCCTCAGTCTCGTGCGACGGCCCCGTGCGGCTTGAGCCCGATCGCGACCCACTAGATCGCTCCGGAATTGCGTTGTGGAGCTTGGCAGTTGAGGGTCGAGCCGACACGATTTTTCGTGTGTCTGCCGACCTGGTGTCTGATGACCTGTGGAAACGTGTGGCGACGTTACTGCCCGTCCGCCGAGGCGGTATCGGTATCCTGGCCGACTGCCTGCGGATGACCGTGCTGCGCTGCGGGGCATCGTTTACGTGCTGTGCAAGGGCGTGAGCCGGCGGGACGGTCCGGCAGAACAGGTCGGATGCGGCGGCGTTCCAGTAGCGAGGGGAAGAACGACCCGGCGCGCAGCTTGGGGATCTGCAGGTCCAGATCCCCGGCGGCGCTGGACAGCAGCCGGTCGCGGTGTCCGTTGTGGTGCGGTGCGCTGCGGGGTGTGCTGGTAGGGCTCGGCGCCGATCACGGTTGTCGCCTCGGCCTCGATGAGGTCCTGCGGCGTGCGCTGCAGCACCCGGCGGATCATCTCCATGCTGTCGGCAGCGCGTAGTGACTCCAGCAGGCCGGTGCCCCGGTCGGGAGCGCCAAGGCTGCTCGATTGCGGTGCTGCACCAGCGGCAAATCGACCCTGGTCAATCCTGTCTCAGGCCAGAACGACGACAGGTTGATCCCTGCGGGGTGCCGGAAATGGTGGGTATGGCCGAGAATGTCCGTCATGAATTCGCCGTTGGTCCTGGGTAGTCTGCCTTACGCGCTTGGCGTCGTCATGTTTGGTCTGGGGCTCAGCCTGACCTGGGCGGACTTTCGGAGGGTGGGGCAGTATCCGAAGGCGGCGGTGGTGGCGCTGGTGTGTCAGGTTGTGGTGTTGCCGGGGGTTTGCTTTGGGGTGGTGTGGGGGCTTGGGGTGCCGGGGGAGTTGGCGGTGGGGTTGGTGTTGGTGGCGGCGTCGCCTGGGGGGCCTACGGCTAACCTCTTCAGTCACCTGTTCGGGGGGAACGTTGCGCTGAACATCACGCTTACGGCGGTGAACTCGGTGCTGATCGTGGTTACGTTGCCGATCTGGGTGAACCTCGCGGTGGGGTTCTTTCTGCCCGGAGGGGGCAGCCTGGGGCTGCAGGTTGACAAGTTGCAGCAGGTCTTCTTGATGGTGCTGGGGCCGGTTGCGGTGGGGATGGTTGTGCGGGGGGTGGGGCCGCGGGTGGCGGCGGGGCTCAAGGTTCCTGTGCGGGTGTTGTCGGTTGTGGTGTTGGTCGCGGTCATTTTTGCTGTTCTGTATGGGGAGCGGGGGAATCTTGCCGGCTACTTTGTGCTTGTCGGGGGGGCGGCGCTGGTCTTCAATGTTGTGAGCTTGCTGGTTGGTTACGGGGTGCCGCGGCTGACGGGGGTCGACCATGCGGCGGCCACTGCTGCGGGGTTCGAGATCGGGATTCACAACACGGCGCTCGCTATCACGGTGGCGCTGAGTCCGGGGCTGTTGGACAGTGCTGAGATCGCCATCCCGGGGGCCGTGTACGGGGTGATCATGTTCTTCACGGCGGCTGTGTTCGGCTGGGTGATCACCCGGGGTCAGAGTTCGGCGAGCAGCCTTTCGGCGCGGTGGGCGAAGAGGTGAGAGCCGCGTTCGCTGGAGCGGTCACGGGCCTCTTCGGCGGCGGCTCGTACGACGTCGGAGGGCTCACCCTGGGCTTGGAGCAGGCGTGCCCGGAGCAGGAGTACGAGGCCTGCGGCGTAACGCTGGCCGTAGGCGTCTAGGGCGTGGTCGGCTCGGTCTAGGGCGTCGGCCGCCTTGTCCGGGCGGCCGGCGGCCAGCCACATCTCGGCGACCAGGGCGTGGTGGTAGGCGACGCCCCACCTCGGTGGGTCGACCAGTGTCGCGGCCACTAGTTGTTCGGCCTCGGCGGCGATGCCGGCCGGATCGTCGCCGGTCAGGGCGCGGGCCCAGTACCAGTTCAGCCGTACGTAGTGCTCCTGTTGTACGGCGGCGCGGCCGGTGCCGACGGACGTCCAGCGTTCGACCGTGCGCATCACCCAGGGGGCGTCACCGGCCATCGACGCGATGATGGTGGTGTAGTAGGCCCAGGTCGCGACGGCGTAGGGGTCGTCGGGGCCGTTCCACTTGTGGATCATCGTGCCTGCGGTCTCGGCGTCGCCGTGGAGGGCGGTCACGACGGCCAGCCAGCCGGGCCACTCGCCCGAGACGTCACGCCGGATCGGGGTCTCGCTGTGTGCGGAGACGACACCTTCGAGAAGGGCGGGGTCGTTGTCCTTGAAGCACTGGTACGCCGCGCCGATGTCGCCGATGTCCCACTGGTGCAGGCCCCAGGCCTGCCGGCCGTACACGCGGACGATCGGGTCGGACGAGGCCTCCCCCTGGTCGTGCAGGCGCCGGACCAGACGGAGACGGTCCCATTCGAGGAACGTGTAGGCGCCGAACAGGCGGGCGAAGAGGAGGCCGGCGGCGTCCACCTCCCGGCCGAGCTGTCGGGCCAGGAGTTCCGCGCGCTCCAGCAGGTCGAACGTCGTACCGCCGAACCCGGCCTGCCGGCGCGGGGCGATGGCGAGCAGCGAGAGGGCGGAGAGCTCGAGTTCCGGGAGCCCGGCGTTCCTCGCGATCTGGGCGGCCGACTCCAGATGCCGATCGGCGGCGGCGAACGCGAGCTTGGCCGCCGCGCGGCGACCGGCACGCTTCAGCGCCTCCGCGACACGTACCGGATCGGCGAGGACCCTGGCGGCCCACAGGTGGAAGGCGAGGCGCTCGGTGATCGACTCGTCGTCGGTCTGGCCCTCTTCGAGCGCGTCCGCGACCCGCAGGTGGAGGCGGATGGCTCGCCAGTGCTCCGTCGTCTCGGTGACCGACTCGCGCACCAGGTCGTGTGCGAAGCGCCACGAGAACGGGTCTTCCGGCTCGGTTTCGAGCAGGCCGAGCGCGCGCAACGGTTCGAGGCGTTCGAGGCAGTCGGCGACGCCGGCACCTGCGGCGCGGGCGAGCAGGTCGAGGTCGATGTCGCGGCCGATCAGCGCGGCGACCTGCAACAGGTCGCGAGCATCGTCGTCGAGGCCGGACATCCGGTCGCGGACGACGTCGCGCACGGTGGACGGCACCCCGGTCCTGGCCGACGCGTCGCCGAGCGTGCCACGGTCGCTGAGCAGCCGTGACAGTTCGCGGACGAAGAACGGATTGCCGGCGGTGCGGACGTGGATGTCCCGGACGATGTCCGCGGTGGGTTCGTGGCCGGTCTCGCGGCGGAACAGCTCGGCCACGTCGGTCAGGTTGAGCGGGCCGAGGCGGATCCTGTGGTGGCCGGCCAGACGGCTGGCGGTGGCCAGCACACGCGAAAGGTCGTCGCCAGGTGTGGGGGCCCGGTCGCGCAGGGCGCCGATGATCGCGGTGCCGGTAGGGAGCCGGCCCGTCACGTGGCCGAACAGTTGTAGCGAGGCGGTGTCGATCCATTGCAGGTCGTCCATGACCAGCAACAACGGCCGATCCGCCGAGGCCTGGCCGATGACGCCGACGATCTGCTCGAAAAGGCGGAACTGCGCGCGGCTGCCGGCGACCGGCGGCCCGGCGGCGTCGTCTCCGGCTTCGACGAGGCGGCCGAGCTCACCGGCCAGCCACTTCTCCCGCGCCGCTGCGGGCAGGCTGTCGAGAACGACGGTGAGCGCCTGCTCCCACGGCCACATCGACGGGGTTCCGTCGCCTTCCAGACAGGAGGCCCAGACGACGAGCGCGCCACGCCGGTCGGCGACGGCGGCGATCTCTTCCAGCAGGCGCGTCTTGCCCGCGCCCGGTTCGCCCTCGACGATGCCGAGCCCGGTGCGGCCGGTGAGCGCCGCCTCGACGGCCTGGCGCAACACGCCGAGTTCCTCGCCCCGGCCGACCAGCCCGGCCGGCGGCCTCGGGACCTGGTCATCCTCGCTATCCGTGCTCGGCACCGGTGGCTTCGACGGGGTCTGCGTCAGCACCCGCAGATGCGCGGCCCGCAGCGCGGGGCCGGGGTCGATGCCGAGCTCCTCCGCGAGGCGGGCACGGACCGCGTGGAATGCCGACAGGGCCTCCGCCTGCCGGCCGGCGGCGCCAAGGGTGGTGACGAGACTGGCGTGTACCGGCTCATGGAACAGCGCCATCGACGCGGCCAGACGCAACGGCGGGATGACCCGCTCCGGATGGCCTGACGACACGGCCAGTTCGGCCGCCGCCGTGCAGGCGGCGTGGAACTCGTCGTCGAGAGCGGCCAGGATCGGCGGCGCGGTCGATCCATAGGAAAGCCCCTCCCCGGCGGGGCCGTGCCAGAGGCCGAGCGCTTCGACGTAATGATCGAGCGCCACGTCGTCATCGTCCGCGAAAAGGGCGGCCTGGCGGAGTTCCCGGAATCTGACGAGGTCCAGCGTGCCGGGGCCTGCGGTGAACACGTACGCGTCGCCCCGGCGGTGCAGGTGGGTGCCGGGCGCGCGGGCGGGGACCGAGGGTTCGAGTATCCGCCGCAACGCCCCGACGTACTTCTGGATGATGTTGAGCGCGCTGGCGGGCGCGTCCTCGGCCCAGATCAGGTCGATCAGTTCTCGCGTGCTGACCGGACGGCCCACCCGCGCCACGAGCAGTGCCAGCAGTTGCGCCTGCTGCCGGGGGCCGGCGTCGAGTTCGACGCCGTCGCGCCACAGCCGCAACGGACCCAGGATCTGAAGGCGCAGCGAACCGGCACCGGTCGGCGCAGTTGGCCCAATCACGTCTGTCGGCTCCCGGATGGCTGTGTGCGCCGAGTCTACTTGTCCGGGTTCGGTCGGTGCCGTCGAGCATGTCCACAACGTCCGTCTCAGTCTTCCGAGAGCATCACGTGCACGGATGAGATCGCGCTCGCGCCGTCGCCGACGGCCGTGGCGACCCGTTTGGTCGAGCCGGCCCGGAGGTCGCCGACCGCGAAGACCCGGGGAGCGCTCGTCTGGAAGGGGAGCCGGTTGTCGGTGCGGACGAAGCCGTCGCCGGCCTTGGCGACGCCGGTCAGCCAGTCCGACACCGGGTCGGCTCCGACGAAGCAGAACAGTGCGTGACTGGCCAGCCGTTCCGTCCGCCCGCCCGGTCGCGCCACGACGACCGAGGCCAGGGAAGCGTCACCGGTCAGTTCGCGGATCGTGCTGCCGGCGTGGACGCGGATGCGGGGATGAGCGCGGATCCGGTCGGTCAGGTAGGAGGACATCCGGGCCGTGAGGTCGTGCCCGCGGATGATCAGGTCCACCGTCGCGCCGTGAGCGGCGAGGGACAGGGCCGCCTGCCCGGCCGAGTTGGCGCCCCCAACGACCGTCACCGGCTGGCGCTCGCGACCCCGGATGTCCAGGTCGGTCGCGGCGTACCGGATGTGACCGGACTTCTCGAAGGCCGCCCAGCCGGCGACGTCGAGCCGGCGGTAGTGGGCCCCGGTGGCGGCGACCACCGCCCGGCACGGGATGCGCGCACCGTCTTCCAGCAGGACGACCGGCCGTCGATCGTCGGAGAGGTCGAGCCCGGTCACCGCGCAGGGTGCGTTGATGCGCACACCGAACTTGAGTGCCTGAACCATGGCGGCACGGGTCAGGCTCGCCCCGCTCACTCCGCCGGGGAAGCCCAGGTAGTTCTCGATGCGCGGGCTCTTGGCGGCCTGGCCGCCGAGCCCGGCCCGGTCCAGCAGTACGGTGGCGAGGCCTTCGGACGCCCCGTACATGGCGGCCGCCAGACCGGCCGGACCGGCGCCCACCACGACGAGGTCGACCGATGTTCCGTCAGCCCGGTAGGTGAGGCCGAGTTCCCCCGCAAGCGTTCCGGGAGTCGCGCGCCGCACCACCGAACCGTGGGTGATCGCGGCCGGAAGGTCGCCGGGTGCGAGCCCGGCCGAGGCCATCAGCGACCGTCCGGCGGCTGAGTCCGCACTGCGCCAGGTGTGGGGCAGCAGCAGCTGCGTCACATAGGTGCGCAGCTCCTGTGTCTCCGCGACGTCCGGCCGAGCGACGATCTCCAGGGCGCCGCCGGCCGCCGACCGGATGAACTCGCGCCGTTCCTGGAACGCGGCGAGCACCAGGTCGGCGATGTCGTCCTGTTCGGCGAGTGCCTGACGCAGCTTCGGCGGCCGGATCCGGACCAGCGTTCCCGCGGAGACCACCCGGGCGGTCAGGTAGACGTGCTGGCCGGTCAGCAGGCTGAGCTCGCCGAGGAAGTCTCCCGGGCCCGCCTGGTAGATCACGCGCTCCGGCTCGATGACCGTCGCGTCTCTGACGATCTCCACGGCCGCCGTCAGCAGCAGGAAGAAGTCGTAGGAGTCGTCGCCGGACACGTACAGACACCGGCCGGCCTCGACGTGTTCCACCTCGCCGTATCCGGCGAGCCGGTGGAACTGCTCGTCGTTCACGTGGTCACTCCCGGCTTTCCGCGGGCGACGGTGGTGACGTACAGGAGCAGACCGGCCGCGGTGAGCACGAAGCCGGCCCAGACCGTGGACAGGGTGCCCCAGCCGGCCTCCAGGGTGATCGCGCCGCCGATCGCGCCGAGGGAGTTGGCCAGGTTGAGGGCGGCCAGGTTGAGCGCGCCCATCAGGGTCGGCGCCGTCGGCGCGAAAGCGGTCAGCCGGACCTGGACGGTGGGGATCGCGAGCATCATGGTCGCGCCGACGCCGAACAGGCACGGCAGCAGGATCAGCAGGTCGTCGCCCGCCACGCCGATCAGCACCAGGAGCGCCAGGACTCCGCCGTAACCCAAGGTCAGCCCTCGGTGCTCGTACCGGTCGGCGACACGTCCGCCGAGCTGATTGCCGGCCGCCATGCCGAGGCCGAAGACGGCGAGCGCGACCGGGATGAGTGCGGCGTCCTGCCGGGCCGCGTCGGTGACGAAGGGGCCGATGAACGTGTAGACGGCGAAGATGCTGGAGATGCCGAGCGCCGCGACGACGACCATCAGCCAGACGCCGCGACTACGCAGGCCGTCCAGCTCGTGACTGATGGGGGTGCCGTGGAGGTCGTCCGTGCGAGGCAACCAGGCCACCAGGGCGGCGCCGGCCAGCAGGCCGAGGGCGACCACGGCCCAGTACATGGCGCGCCAGCCGGCGTGCTGGCCGACGAAGGTGCCGAGCGGCGACCCGGCGATGGTGGCGAGGGTGAGTCCGCCCATCACGGTCGCGAACGCCTTGCCGCCCTTGCCGGGTCCGTACACATGAGCGGCGACGACGGCCCCGGCGCCGAAGAACGCGCCCTGCACGCTCCCGGTGACGAACCGGAAGACGATCAGCAGCGCGAGGTTCGGCGCCAGCGCGGACAGCGTGTTGCCGGCCAGGAAGAGCACGACCAGGCCGAGCAGCAGGGTGCGCCGGTTGACCCGGGCGGCGAGCAGGGTGATGGCCGGGGAGCCCACCACCACCCCGAGGGCGTAGGCGGTGATCGCGTTGGTGGCCTCGGGGATCGACACGTACAGATCGGCGGCGAACAGCTGGATGATGCCGTTGCTGCCGAACTCCCCGGTGCCGATCGCGAAGGTGCCCAGTGCCAGCGAGAACAGGGCGCGACTCGGATTGCGGACAGGCGTGTGCCGGTTCTCCTCGACGGCGCACTGGCCCGCGTACGCGTGCACATGCATGATCAGCGGGCGGCCCGTCTGATTAGGTCGGCCGCCGCGGCGGGCTGCGAGATCATCGCGACGTGCGAGGCGCTGATCTCGCGGACCTGCGACCCTGCGCGTTTGGCCATGAACCGTTGTGCCTCGGCGGGCAACACACGGTCGTTCTTGGCGACCAGGTAGTAGGAGGGAATGGTCTTCCACGCCGGCGCACCTGACGGTTCGCCGAGCGTGCGCGCGTCTGCGGGACGCTGACCGGCGTGCATCAGGTCGGTGGTCGATTTCGGTACGTCGCCCGCGAAGACGTCGTGGAAGAACTCCTTCTTGATGTACCCGTCGACGAGACCCTCGCCGTAGGGGCGGAAGTCCAGCGCCGCCTCATTCAGCTTGCTGCCCGGGAACTTCGTCTGGAGTTGCAGGAGCGACTCTCCCTGGTCGGGGGCGAAGGCGGCCACGTACACGAGGGCTTTCACGTTCGGGTTGCCGGCCGCGGCGTTGGTCGCGACGATCCCGCCGTAGGAGTGCGCCGCCACGACGATCGGACCGCTGAGCGTGGCGAGAACGCTCGCCAGATAGGCGGAGTCGGAGGCCACGCTGCGGAGCGGGTTCGCCGGGGCGATGACCGGATACCCGTCGCGGATGAGCCTGGCCGCGACGTCGTTCCAGCCGGAGGCATCGGCGAAGGCGCCGTGCACGAGTACCACGGTGGGCTTGGTCCTGGATTCCGGGCGGGTACGCGCCAGCGCCTCGGCCGGTCCCAGCAGGGCGCCGGTCGCGACCGCGGCGGATCCGGCCAGTACCGCTCGGCGGGTCGTCGTCATCATGTGAGCCTTTCAACGGGGGATTTCGCGCTCCATTGTCGGACCTGGGCACTTGACGACCACTGAACGACTGGTTCACTCCCTATAAAGTGCGCCGATTTAGCCTACGGGCATGAGAACCGCAAAAAGCGAAAGCGCCGGCAAACTGGGCCTGGGGATTCACGTGCTCTGCTACGTCCTGGCCAATGTGGCCCAGGTCATCGTGTGGGTGCTCTATGATTCGGAGCACTTTTTCTGGCCCATGTGGTCGATAGTCTTCTGGGGCATCGGGCTGGCCTTCCACTTCTGGACGGCCATGCGCCGGCCAACTATGAAAACCGAGTACTGAAACGCGCCGTTCCCCGTCGAATTCGTGTGCGCCCCGTGTCAACCGGCGGGTCGTTCGAAGAGTTCGCGCAGCGGCATGAGGGCGTCGCGTGCGCGGTCGAGGCGGATCGGGGGGCCGGGGTCGCGGATCAGGTCCCACGACGCGTAGCGGCTGTCGTGGTGGAGGCGGCGGATCACTGTGCGGACCAGGGCCGGGCTGTTGCCGCCGGGGCCGCGTTCGTAGCCGAAGAGCTGGCCGGTGTGGCGGGGGACGATGATCAGGCCGCTCAGCCGGAACGCGTGCTGGGTCTCCGCCAGCAGGGGGCCGTCCTGGGTGAGCTGGATGTCGGCGACCTGGCCGATCGGTGTCTCGTCCTGGTCGAGGACCCGGCGGCCGATGAGGGTGCTCAGGCGAGGGCGGTCGGGGACGTCGGGGCGGCGGACGGGACGGGGTTCGCGGGTGCCGGGGTCGTCGGTGCCGCTGCCGGGGAGGGGGTCGATGACGTGGTCGCGGATCCAGCGTTCCAGGGAGGCTTCGGGTACCTCGGTTCCCACCTTCACGGCGCTGCCGATCTCGGTGACCTGGGTCATCAGGATGCGCTGGGGGGCCGGGTCCTCCTCCTTGCGGAACAGGAGGGTGGTTCCTGTCATCAGGCGGCCGATCACGCCGCCGACGCGTGGGCCGAGGGCCAGGGGGCCGGACAGGATGGCGGTCACGTAGGGGGCGTCGCCGGGCTCGATCTCCAGGTCGTCGACCTTGCAGAGCAGGCGTCCGTCTGTGGTCCTGACCACCTGGCGGTCGAGGAGGTGGAGGTGGGCGTGCAGGGTTCGGGCGGTCATTGGCCGGCCTTGGTGGCGATCATCAGGGGGACGGCCGCCGCGGCGACGACGAGCAGGAGGATCATGTACAGGGTCCCGAGGGTGTTGGAGAAGCGGCCGTTGACGCGGTCGCCCATGTAGTCGGGGTCGTTGGCGATCATGAGTACCGGAAGGTAGGTGAGCGGCAGTGCCGCCGCCGAGAACACCAGTGAGTACTCCGTCACCTTGATCGGGTCGATGGTCGTCAGGATCAGCGCGACGGCGACGATCGTGGACACCAGCAGGACGGCGTGGAAGCGGGCGGCCTCGCGGGGGCGGACGTACTTGCCCCACTGCCAGCCGAAGTACTGGCTGATCGAGTAGCCCGACGACAGGGCGGTCTCCAGGGTGGCGCCGAAGGTCGCGGCGAAGACGCCGAAGATGACCAGGGCCAGGCCGATCTGGCCGAAGGCGAGCCCGGCGGGCAGCACCATCTGGCCGAGGGTGCCGACCTCGATCATGTGCGGCAGGAAGACGGTGGCGGCGCAGGCGGCGATGGCGATGGACAGCAGGCCGCCGAGGGGGAAGCCGACGAACACGTTGGTGCGCATCGTGACCATGTCGCGGCGGGTCCAGCGTTCCTCGACGCCGCCGGAGGAGAAGAAGAACACCTCGTAGGGGGTCATGGCCGCGCCGAGCAGGGCGATGGCGTAGAACCAGTAGGTGGCCGCGCCGTCGTCGGACGGGTTGTGGGTGAGCTGGTGGGAGAGCTCGCCGAAGTCGGGGCCGAGGGCGAAGACGGCGACGGCGAAGACGACCAGGGCGAGCCCGGCCAGGCCGAAGACCCGCTCCATGGTCTCGAACTTGACCCGCCACATCACCAGCCAGGCCACCAGGCCGACCGCGGGGACCCACAGCAGGTAGTCGACGCCGGTGGCGAGTTCCAGTGCCAGGGCGGCGCCGCCGATCTCGGCGGCCAGGGTCAGGAGGTTGATGCCGAAGGAGGCGGCCAGGTTGAGCAGGCTCACCCGGGGGCCGAGGCGTTCGCGTACCAGATCGAAGACCGGCCGGCCGGACACGGCCGCCACCCGGCCGGCCATCTCGGCGAACAGGCAGATGCCGACGACGCCGACCAGGACGACCCAGGCCAGCGACATGCCGAACCGGGAGCCGACCAGGGCGTTGGCCACCAGGTCGCCGATGTCGACGAAGCCGCCGATCGCGGTGAGGATGCCGAGGGTGACGGCGAAGAAGCGCTTCATGACGGATGGGCCTCGGCAAAGGCGCGCAGCCGGTCGCCCAGCTCGGCCAGGTCCGCTGTGGCCCTGGCGGGGTCGCGGATCTCACGCAGGCGCAGCTCGTTGAGGAGAACCTGTACCTGCTCGGCGGCGTCCGAGGTCAGGCCGGTGATCTCCTCGCGCACCGCGCTCGCGGCCACAGAGGGCGGCTGCACCGCGCCGAACTGGGAGTCCACACTGCCCAGTGAGCCGGCGGCCTCGGTGAGGACCGTCTGGAGGTACGGCCGGGTCAGCTTGGCCTCGTTCGCGACCGCGAGCCGGACCAGTTCCACCGACGAGGCCGCGGACTCCGCCGTCGCGCCGGCCTTCTTCGCGTAGTCCGTGTCGTTCCAGGCCGGGGAGGCGCAGCCCGCGACGAGAAGCAGGGCGAGCAGGATCCATCTCATCGATGGACCCGCAGCAGGAAGTACGCCAATACCCCCAGCAACACCACGTATTGGCCCCACGCGGCCAGCAACACCAGACCCTCGTCCATCACACGGCCCCACTGCCCTGGCCCGATCGAGGTATACGCCCAGCCGTGACCTGGCTCCTCCCGGCTCGGACGGGCCGGGGTGCCGTGCGGATCGCCGGGCTTTCCGTAGTGATCAGTTTCGCCGGAAGCGGGGTACGCCAGCAGCTATGAGCAGCGGGGCTGAGCTGGTGGCACGACCTGACACAGGGGGACGAGACAGATGGCGGAACATACCAACCCGGTGGCGAGGGCCGTCGACAAGGTGATCGACGCGGTGACCGATCGCGACCCGTCGGGGGAGATCCCCGGACGGCCCGGGGTCGAGCCGCCGAGCCTGGCGGAGCCCGTGGAGCCGCGTGGTCCGCTGCCGCCCAAGCCCGACCAGCGGGGGCCGGACGCGTTCACGGCCACCGGGCAGCCGTCGGGGGAGACGGCCGCGGCGCGGGCGCAGGGTGGGGAGTTTCTGACGACGGCCACGGGGACGCGGCTGCCTGACACCGATCACTCGTTGAAGGCCGGGGTGCGGGGGCCGGTACTGCTGCGGGACCACCATCTGCGGGAGAAGATCACGCACTTCGATCACGAGCGCATTCCCGAGCGGGTGGTGCATGCCCGGGGGGCCGCGGCGCACGGGGTCTTTCGCGCGTACGGCACCGCCGCCACCGTGACCAGGGCCGCGTTTCTGGCCAAGAACGTCGAGACGCCGGTCTTCGTGCGCTTCTCCACCGTGCTCGGCTCGCGGGGGTCGGCCGACACGGTGCGGGACACCCGGGGCTTCGCGACGAAGTTCTACACGTCCGAGGGGATCTTCGACCTGGTCGGGAACAACATTCCGGTCTTCTTCATTCAGGACGCCATCAAGTTCCCCGACGTCATCCACGCGGGCAAGCCGCACCCGGACCGGGAGATCCCGCAGGCCCAGAGCGCCCACGACACGTTCTGGGACTTCGTCTCGCTGCACACCGAGGCGACCCACCACACCATCTGGAACATGTCCGATCGGGGCATCCCGCGCTCGTTCCGGATGATGGAGGGTTTCGGCGTTCACACCTTCCGCCTGGTCGCCGAGGACGGCGGCACGGTGCTGGTGAAGTTCCACTGGAAGCCGAAGGCGGGGGTGCACTCGCTGGTGTGGGAGGAGGCACAGCTGCTGGGCGGGGTCGACCCCGATTTCCACCGGCGTGACCTGGCCGACGCGATCGAGGCGGGCGCCTTCCCCGAGTGGGAGCTGGGCGTCCAGATGTTCCCCGACACGCAGGACCAGACGTACGAGGGCATCGACCTGCTGGACTCGACGAAGATCGTGCCGGAGGAGCTGGCGCCGGTGCAGCCGGTCGGGCTGATGACGCTGAACGCCAACCCGGTCAACTTCTTCGCGGAGACCGAGCAGGTCGCCTTTCACACCGGGCACCTGGTGCCGGGCATCGACGTGACCGACGACCCGCTGCTGGCCGGGCGGATGTTCTCCTACCTGGACACGCAGATCAGCAGGCTGGGCGGGCCGAACTTCGACCAGTTGCCGATCAACCGCCCGCACGCCCCGGTCAACGACATGCTGCGCGACGGCATGCACCAGACCGCCGTGCACGCGGGCGTCGCGCCGTACCGGCCGAACTCGCTGGACGGCGGCTGCCCCTTCCACGCGCCCGACGGCTACGTCGAGGTGCCGTTTCCCGTCGCGGCGGGACCGCGCGGACGGCTCGCGCCGGCCTCCTACGACGATCATTTCAGTCAGCCGCGGTTGTTCTGGCTGAGCCTGTCGCCGGTGGAGAAGGAGCACGTGATCGCCGCGTACACCTTCGAGCTGAGCAAGGTGTTCGAGCAGACGATCAAGGAGCGGCAGCTCCAGGTCCTGGCCCGGATCGACCCGGTGCTCTGCGGGGAGGTCGCCGCCGGGCTCGGCCTGCCGGTTCCCGAGGGAGTGCCCGGCGCCGACCCCGCGCCGAGCCCCGCGCTGTCGCAGGTCGGCCGCACCTGGCCGGTCGCCGGGCGCGTCATCGGCATCGTGGCCGGGCCGGACGCCGACGCCGTGCGGACGATCCGGCAGGCGGTGCTGGACGGCGGCATGGTGCCGCTGGTGATCGCGCCGACAGGTGGCGTCCTGCCCGGGACGGGTGAGCCGATGACGGTGCAGCGCACGTTCGCGGCGGCGCGCTCGGTCGAGTTCGACGCCATCCTGGTCGCGGGTGCCCCCGCGCCTGGCGCCGACGCGACCGGGGCGCGGGACGCCAAGGCCGGTCTGCCCGGTCCCGTGGACCCGCGCGTCACCCTGCTGCTGAGCGAGGCCTACCGGCACGCCAAGCCGCTCGGGGGCTGGGGCGACGCGGAGGACGCGTTCGCCGCCGCGGGCATTCCGCCGGGTGCGCCCGGCGTGACGTCCGGCGACGACCCGGCGGCCGTCCTGGGGCAGGTCATCACGTCGCTGGGTGGTCACCGTGTCTGGGAGCGGTTCCCCAGCGCGCTCGCCTGACCGGGAGGCCGGGGAGCGTCGTGGCGTGGTCACGGCGCTCCTCTCCTCATCGCTCACCGCCGGCGGGCGGCCAGGTCAGCGCTCTTTCGTCATGGCGAAGATCTGACGTTTCAGGAGGTGATGGCGGGTAGGAGCGGTCGGCGCACTGTCGGAGAGCCAGATCCGGAGGAGAAGACATGGCCCTGAACGTCATCGACCTGATCATGGCTGACCATCGCGACGTCGAGATGATCTTCGAGAAGCTGAAGAAGCAGCCCGAGGACCGGCCCGCGCTGGTGGCCGAGCTGGCGGCGAAGTTCGTCGCGCACGCTCGGGCCGAGGAGACCCAGGTCTACCCCGAGCTGGTCAAGGCCGCCCCGGGTGAGCGTGGCGAGGTCCATCACGGGGTCGAGGAGCACCACGAGGCCGAGGAACTGCTGGCCCAGCTCATGGACACGGACCCGGACCAGCGGGAGTTCCTGACCGTGCTGGAGCAGCTGGTCAAGGCCGTCAAGCACCATGTCGAGGAGGAGGAGAGCGACATCCTCCCCGCGATGGCCAAGGCGATCCCGGGCGACAAGCTGCTCCGGCTCGGCCGGGTGTTCAGCCAGGCGAAGGCCGAGGAACTGGCCAAGCCGCCCAAGCCGAAGGGCCGTACCAGGCAGGAACTGATCGAACAGGCCAAGGAGAAGGGCGTGGAGGGCCACAGCTCGATGACCAAGGACGAGCTCATCACGGCCTTGGGTGGGTGAGGGGCGGTCAGCGCCCGCGGGACTGGGGGCGGCACCTGAAGAGCCGCTACGGCTACTAGATCGGGCCCGGGCCTCCGGGGGCGGTGTCACCGCTCCCGGAGGGGGCGGCCGGACAGCGTGAGCTTGCGTGGGGCGAGGGCGGCGAGGGGTGGGAGAGGGCGCGACCCGGGGGTCAGGGTGCCGAGGACGCGGGACGCGTGGGCGCCGGTGGCCGAGGGGATGGTTCCCGGCAGGCCGTGTGCGGTGTGCCAGCCGATCAGGGCGAAGGCGATCGCCTCCTTGGCGTCGGCGGGGGCGCCGTAGTCGTCGCTGAGTCTCAGGGTCACGGCCGGGAGGGCGCGGCGCAGGCCGTTCATCAGGACGGGGTTGTGGCAGCCGCCGCCCGAGGTGACGAGGAGGGCCGCGCCGCTCGTCGTCACCTCGTGGGCGACCGTGCGGACGGTGAGCTCGGTGAGGGTGGCCACCAGGTCGGCGTCGGCGGGGTGGGTGCCGGACCTCGTCATCGCGGCTTCGACGTGGGGGAGGTGGAACCACTCCTTGCCGGTGGTCTTCGGGGCGGGTAGCCGGTAGTAGGGGTCTTCGAGCAGGACCGCCAGAAGGGTTTCGTCGATCGTGCCGGAGGCGGCGATCCGGCCGTCCACGTCGAAGCCGCGGTCGTTCAGGCCTCGGCTCGTCACTACGGCGTCGATCAGTGCGTTCGCCGGGCCGATGTCGTACGCGACGGGGGCGTGGTCGTCGCGGATCACGGTCATGTTCGCGATACCGCCCAGGTTGAGGGCGGCGGCGGTGCCCGGGTGCCCGGCGAGCAGGAGGACGTCCAGCAGGGAGACGAGGGGGGCGCCCTGCCCGCCGGCGGTGATGTCGCGGACGCGGATGTCGGAGAGGACGGGGGTGCCTGTGCGTTCGGCGATCCAGGCGGGCTGGCCGATCTGCAGGGTGCCCAGGGCACGTGTGCCGTCGACCCAGTGGAAGACGGTCTGGCCGTGGGAGACGATCAGGTCGACCGGGCCGGTCTGCTCGATTGTGGTGGCGGCGGCTTGGGCGAAGCTCTGACCGATCAGGGTGTCCAGTTCGCACACCTCGGCGAGGGTTGTCGGCGCCGGGGGGAGCGCTTTGACGAGGCGGGTGCGGAGTCCGGCGGGGTAGGGCGTGGCAGCGGTGTGCTCGATGGCTCCGTTGAGTGTGCCGCCGTCGTACGCGGGGTCGAAGCCGACGAGGGCGACGTCGATGCCGTCGTGGGAGGTGCCGGAAATCATGCCGAGGATTCTCATGAACGACTCTCCGAGTGCGACTCGGCCCGCCGCGACTCCGGGTGAGGGCCGCCGTGACGTCCCGCGGGCCGGCTCGCGTGTCCTGAGCTGGGCCTCAGCTTAGTTGTAGATCATCGCGCGGGGCGGGGACGGCCCGCCGTCGTCACTGTCGGGATTCTGATTCTCCTTGTGCCCGTCGCCGATGACATTAACTTCACATAAGCAGGGCGATTTGTCCGGACAGTCCTTCTTGCCGGAAAAACAACAGCGAACCGGTTTTTTATGATTTGGGATTTATTGGCGCTCCGGGCTTCCCACCCACCTGGCCGACGTTCATATTGGAGGGCCGGGGGCGGGTTCGATGGCAGATGCGCGATTATCGCGTGGGCGGGATCCGGTAAACAGCGCGACCGAATTCGCCGCCAGGTGGCGTCCTATTGGGAGGGGAACAACGCGTGCATCCGTACAGCGAGCAGGGCAAGGATCCGCAGGGCGAAGGCGGCCCGGACCAGCAGTTACAGCTGCTGTTGGAGGAGGAGCAGGCGAAACGGCAGGCCGAGGAGGAGGAGCAGGGGCAACCGCAGGTCCAGGTACAGGTACAGGTACCGGTGCCGGCCGCCGCGGCGCTGCCTGGTCACACCCTGCCGGAGTTCACTGTCACGGGGGAATTCCAGACCAACGTGACCCTGGAGAACGCGGTGGTCACCACGTCCGCGATCCAGGCGCACGCCAATATCGACCGCAGAGTGGTCGGTGCCGAAATCGGTACCGACCTCGGCTGGGTCCAGACCATGTTCAGCGCGCGAATGCAGGCCGACTACCACCACCCCCCACTGCAGGTCTACGGCCATTCCCTGGTCAGGCGGACGACCGAGCCCGTGATAGACGGCAACGACAACGACGACATCTGGTACGGCGACCCGCGCCGTTTCGACGGCGGCGACCCCTTCATCGGGATCGACTTCTACGACTCGCCACAGTTCAGCGTCCCGCTGGCGTCTCCGCTGGGCGGCCGGCTCACCCGGTTCTCGGGCTCGTGGGAGTTCGGCTGCTGGCTGGTCACCCGCAGTCAGAACCTGCGCTCCAAGTTCCTCTACCACCAGATCTGGACCGCGTCCTTCCATGCGGAACGCGTGCCTCAAGGGCTCGAGCTGTCCAATTACGACCTGACCCTCGGGGACGCCGGCCCCGGGCCCGGAACGGTCCACCCTCTGATGGACGGACCGCCGTCGACCACCTTCCTGGACGCGCCCGGTACGTGGATCGTCCTCGACGCGCCCCAGCGCCTCCCTCCGGACGGGGTGGACTTCACCTGACCGGGTCGGAGCAGTACACCGGCCACCGGGGTGGAAGCCCCGGTGGCCCGCGGGGTTCAGGACATGCCGCCGGAGAGGGGGGGCAGGCGCTCGGTGTGGAGCCAGGCGGTGAAGAGGGGGGTCAGGGGGGCCGGGGAGTGGCGGGTGGCCAGGTTGACGAAGTGGGGGGTGGTCGTGGTGCTGTGCTGGTAGGTGGTGGTCCATTCGCGGAGGAGGGTGAAGAACGGCTCGTCGCCAAGGGTTCGTCTGAGGGCGTGGAGGGTGAGGGCGCCGCGTTTGTAGACACGGTCGTCGAAGAGGCGGCGGGGGCCCGGGTCGGACAACAGGAAGTCCTGGGGGAGGGTGGAGAGTTTGCGGTGCCAGCGGGTGGCCAGGGTGTCTGCCGATTCGCCGCCGGAGGATTCCGACCACAGCCACTCGGCGTAGGCGGCGAAGCCCTCGTGCAGCCAGATGTCGCGCCAGCAGCCGACGGTGAGGCTGTTGCCGAACCACTGGTGGGCCAGTTCGTGGGCGACCAGGCGTTCCTCGCCGCGGCGGCCGTTCAGGTGGTTGCGGCCGAAGATGGACAGGCCCTGGGCCTCGACCGGGATCTCCAGGTCGTCGTCGACCACCACCGCGGTGTACGACGGGAAGGGGTAGGGGCCGAACAGGTCGGTGAACAGGTCGATCATCTGGCCCTGGCGGGCGAAGTCGGCGCGGGCCCGCGACGCGAGGCGGAGCGGGTAGAGCAGGTGCTGCGGCACCGGGCCGGGGATCTCCGCCACCTGGTAGCGGCCGATCTGCACGGTCGCCAGGTACGTCGCCATCGGCTCGGCCTGCTCGTACACCCAGGTGGTCGTGGACGCGGCGCGGCGGGAGGAGGTCAGGCGGCCGTTGGCGGCCACCGTGTACGCCGATCCGGTGGTGATCGACATGCGGTAGGTGGACTTGTCGGCGGGGCGGTCGTTGCACGGGAACCACGACGGCGCCCCGGTCGGCTGGCTCGCGACGATCACGCCGTCCGTCAGCTGCTCCCAGCCGAGGCCGCCCCAGCGGCTCGGCAGGGGGCGCGGACTGCCCCCGTAGCCGACCTCCACGACGAACAGCGTGCCTTCCTGCAGAGGCCGCGCCGGGGCGACGCGCAGCTTGTCGTCGCGGTGCGTGAACCGGGCGGGCACGCCGTCGACGGTCACCCGGGTGACGCGGAGGGCGTCCGCCAGGTCGAGCGTGAATCCGTCCAGGGACCCGGTCGCGAACGCCGAGATGACGGCCGACGCGCGCAGCCGGTTGGCGCCGACCCGGTAGTCCAGGGTCAGCTCGTAGTGCTCGGCCCAGTAGCCCTCGTTACCTCGTTCCGGGAAGTAGGAGGATCCCACGCTCACGTTCGGTCAATGCCTTCCGGATCATTTCGACGAGGGCGAGGCCCACGGCCTGATCGGGTTGCCGAACCAGCGGGTGCGCTCAGGCACCGTCTCGCCGCGCATCACCAGGGACGCCGGTCCGATCGTGGTGTCCTGCCCGATCGTCGCCGCGGGGAGGACGACTCCGTGCGGCCCGAGCGTCGCCCCGTTCCGCAGGACGACCCTATCGATGCTCATCACGCGATCATGGAAGAGGTGGGTCTGCAGCACGCACCCGCGGTTGACGCTGGCACCGTCGCCCACCTCGACGAGGTCGGCCTCGGGGAGCCAGTAGGTGTCGCACCAGACCCCGCGGCCGACGCGCGCGCCGAGCGACCGCAGCCACAGATTGAGCGGCGCGGTGCCGAGCCAGCCCTCGGCGAACCAGGGCGCGGCGAGCACCTCGACGAAGTTGTCGGCCAGCTCGTTGCGCCACACGAACGAGCTCCACAGGGGACGGCTGCCCGCGGTGATCCTGCCGACGAGCGCCCACTTGGCCGCGGTGGTGACCGCGGCGGCCACCGCCCCGGCGCCCGCGAGGACGAATCCGACCGTCAGGGCCGCCACCGGGAAGCCGTACGAGCCCGCGAGGGACTCCAGCGTCGCCGCGACCAGCACGGCGAGCGCCACCGTGGCCACCGCGGGGACGATGCGGCAGATCTCCACGACGGCCCGCGCCGCCTTGAGCCGGGACGGCGGGTCGTAGGTGCGGCTCCGGTCGCTCGCCTCGGCCGTCCTGCGCAGCTCGACCGGGGGCATGCCGAGGTAGGACGACCCCGCCTTGGCCTTCTTCGGCGTGGCCGACAGCACGCCGACCAGGCCGTCCTTGGGGACCTTGCGGCCGGGCGCCGTCATGCCCGAGTTGCCGAGGAAGGCGCGCTTGCCGATGCGCACGTGGTCCACCCGCAGGCTGCCGTTGACCAGCTCGTACGGGGCGACCATCGTGTCGTCGGCCAGGAACGCCCCGTCGCCCACGGTGGTCATCGTGGGCAGCGCCAGCACGGTGGACAGCTCGACGTCGCGGCCGACTTTCATGCCGAGGGTGCGCAGCCACGCGGGGGTGAGGATGCTGGCGTACAGGGGGAACAGCCAGACGCGGGCCGAGGCCATCAGACGGCCGGTCGCCCAGGCCTGCCACGCCTGGCGGCTGTGCACCGGGTGCCGCCCGGGGCGCAGGCCGATGCCGAGCAGCCGCACGCACACCACGACGATCAGTGCGAAGGCCGCCAGCGAGGTCACCGTGGCGGGCGCGACGCCGTAGAGGGCGGCGGGCAGCGCCTCGGTGAGCGTGGCCGCGTCGCGGACGAAGACGCTGAGCACGACCAGGCCGCACAGCGCCGCCAGGATCGGGATCAGGCTCAGGAACATCGCCGACACCCCGTACATCACTTCCCAGCGCCGGGACCGCGGCGGCCGTTCCGACGGGGGGAACCGCCGCGCCTTGCCCTGCCGGGTGGCGGGAGCGCCGGCCCAGCGTTCGCCCGAAGGGACGGCGCCTTGGACGACGGCACCCGGTGCCACCTGCGCGTTCTTGCCGACGCGGGCGCCGGGGAGCAGGGTGGCGCGGGCGCCGATCGTGGCGGCGGCGCCCACGCGGATCTCACCGACGCGCAGCACGTCGCCGTCCAGCCAGTGGCCCTGCAGGTCCACCTCGGGTTCGATCGCGGCGTTCCTCCCGAGCCTGAGCATGCCGGTCACCGGGGGCAGCGTGTGCAGGTCGGTGCCCTCGCCGATCTGCGCGCCGAGCGCGCGGGCGTACCGGGCGATCCACGGGGCGCCGGACAGCTGGCCCACCCCGATCTGGAGGGCGAACTGCTCGGCGAACCACAGCCGCAGGTGCGTGCCCCCGCCGCGGGGGTAGGCGCCGGGCTTGAGCCCGCGCAGCAGCAGCCGGGCGACCGCGGCGGCGACGCCGATGCGTCCCCAGGGTGAGATGAACAGCAGCCAGCCGGCCAGGACCCACCACCACGAGACGGTGGGAGCCCAGGGCAGCGACAGGACGTTGTTCAGCGTGGCCAGGCCGACGATCCAGCGCATGCCGCCGACGGTGAGCAGCGGCACCATCAGCGCCGCCTGCGCCAGCGCGGCGCGGCGCGGCACCGGCGTCACGGCGCGCTCGGCGGCCGTCACCTCCGGAGCGGCCAGTGCGCTCAGGCGCGCCGCCAGCCCGCCCAGCGTCGGGTGCGCGTAGACGTCGCCCACCGCGGCGGCGGGGTGGCGGGTGCGCAGGGCCGACACCAGCCGGGCGACGGCCAGGCTCGTGCCGCCCAGGGCGAAGAAGTCGGCGTCACGGTCGCCGGCCTCCACGCCGAGGATGCCGGTCCACTGCTCCGCCACCCACCGTTCGGCGTCCGACAGCTCGGCGGCGGTGGCGGAGGACGCGCCGCCGGGCAGGGGCCACGGCAGGGCGTCCCGGTCGATCTTGCCGGAGGTGCGCGTCGGCAGGTCGTCGACGAGCGCGATGCGGGGGACCAGCGCGGCGGGCAGCGCCTCGGCGAGGCGTTCGCGCGCGGCCTCCGGGTCGAAGCCCTCGCCGGGTACGACGTAGCCGACCAGGAGCTGGTGCCCCGAGCCGGTCGTGCGGACGGCGGCGGCCGCGCCGAGCACGCCTGCGAGTGACCGCATCGCGGCGTCGACCTCGCCGAGCTCGATGCGGCGGCCACCGAGCTTGACCTGCTCGTCCGCCCGCCCGACGAAGATCAGGCCCTGCCGCTCGGCCTTCACCAGGTCGCCGCTGCGGTAGGCGCGGGCCCAGCCGAGGGACGGCAGCGGCGCGTACTTCTCGGCGTCCTTGCCGATGTCCAGGTAGCGGGCCAGGCCGGCGCCGCCGATCACGAGCTGACCGGTCTCGCCCATGGCGACGGGCTCGCCCCGGTCGTTCACCACCGCGAGGTCCCAGCCGTCCAGCGGCAGGCCGATGCGCACCGGCTCCTGGCCGGTCAGCGGGGCGGCGCAGGCGACGACCGTGGCCTCGGTGGGGCCGTAGGTGTTCCACACCTCGCGCCCGGGCACGGCCAGCCGCTCGGCCAGCTCGGGCGGGCAGGCCTCACCGCCGAAGATCAGCAGGCGTACGTCGTCGAGGTTCTCGACGGGCCACAACGACGCCAGGGTGGGCACCGTCGACACGATCGTGATGCCCTTGTCGGCCAGCCAGGGACCGAGGTCCATGCCGGTGCGCACGAGCGCGCGCGGGGCCGGGACCAGGCACGCGCCGTGCCGCCACGCCAGCCACATCTCCTCGCACGACGCGTCGAACGCCACGGACAGGCCGGCGAGGACGCGGTCGCCGGGACCGATCGGCTCGTCCGCGAGGAACAGGCGCGCCTCGGCGTCGACGAACGCGGCGGCGCTGCGATGCGTCACCGCCACGCCCTTCGGCTTCCCCGTCGAGCCCGACGTGAAGATGATCCAGGCGTCGTCGGTCGCCTCGGGCGGCCCTTCGCCACGGTCGCTTCCGGCGCCGCGCACGGTGATCGTGCGGCTTTCGCCGATGACCGCGTGGACGGCCGCTTCGGCGAAGACCAGTTCGGCCCGTTCCTCGGGGTCGTCGGCGTCGACGGGGACGTACGCCGCGCCCGCGGTCAGCGTCGCGAGGATCGAGACGTAGAGATCGGTGGTGCCGGACGGCACGCGGACGCCCACGCGGTCGCCGCGGCCGACGCCCGCCGCCCTGAGCCGCCGGGCCAGGCCCTCCACCTCTTCGCTCAAGCTCTTGTAGTCCAGGCGGGTCACCCCGTCGTCGAGCGCGGGCTCGCGGGGGTGGCGGCGGGTGGTGTCGGCGAGGATGTCGACCAGGGTCCGTGGCGGCGGGGCCGCCGGTCCGGCGAGGAAGAGGGCCGGGTCCGCGTCCGGGACGGCCGGGCCGGGGGTGCTCGGACGATGACGGTCGTCCAGGAGCGTGGGGTCCGCGCCCGTCAGCATGTGGTGCGGCGAAGGGGGGCTCTGCTCGGTTTCCACCGGTGATGGGCGCAAGAAAGCTCCTGGTGAGTGCCCGGACGATCGCCTGGGTCTACGTCAGAGGTTAGGTGATCTACGGATCCGGCGGATCACCCTTGTTCGCCTCTTCGGGCTCCGAACCGGCCCGACGACGCTTTTGGACATCGCCCGATACTAACTTCCGTCGCCTGACCGCCTATTCCCGGCAACCCGCCGTACGCCTCCAGGACACCTTCCGGATCGCGGACGTGCGCGGGGCCGGGGCGAGATCGACGTCTCCCGGCCCCGGTCACCGCCCGGCGAGGATCACGGCCTAGTTGTACTTGTACAGCCGGGTGGCGATCCTGTGGCCCTGGTCGAACACCGAGGCGCGGTACATGCTCACCGAGAGATCGCCGTGCACCGCCTTCCCGCAGGTGTTGGACCCCGCCAGCTGGTGGATCTCGAAGCGCGCCGTCGGGTCGCCCGCGAGGAAGTATTCGGCGCGGGCCTGGTGCGCGTCCGCACGCGTGTCACAGGCGAAGACGAAGGTGGTCCTCTCGGCGAAGCACGTGCTGGCGGCGCGCCTGGTCGAGGTGCAGACCTTGGAGCGGGCCTGCGCGGAGGCCGGGGTGACACGGGTTTCCCGCTTGACGGGGTACTCGGTGTCGGTGCGCACCGTCTTCCATCGGCTGGCCTTCACCCGGTGGCCACCGCGGTACAGCGCGGCCCGGAACGTCACCGTCTTGCCGACCTCGCGGTTGCCCCGGACGGTGTCCGCGCCGGCCAGGTTGTGGATGACGTACTTCGTGCCCAGGTAGCCGTTCATGTAGTAGTCGACGACGGCGTGGAGTTTGTCGCTCGCCGTGTCCTCGATCGTGATGCCCGGCCGATCGCTCGTGTCGGGGCCCACGCAGGCCGCCGCGCCTCTGACGCGGACGCAGGTGGGCTTGTCCTGCCCGGTCACGGCGGCGGGGGTCACGGCGGCGGGCGGGTGGGCCGCGGGGGAAGCCTTGCTCAGGGAGGCCGGGGCGGGCTCGGCGAGTGCGGGGGGTGCGGTCAGGGCCGTCGTGGCGGTGACGATCGCGATCACCGAGATCAGGACCCGGACCGGGATTCTGTGCTCCATGTTCACTTAGATGCCGGGCGGCGCGGTTGTGTTGGGCCTGGAAACCGACATTTTCCTCGGGGACCGCTGCGGGCTCACCCGTCACACGCCGGAGGGAATTCTCGTCGACGGGATATTCAGGTCAGGAAGTGGCCGCTATGGCTCGTAACGTGGGGTTCAGAGAACGGGCCGGGGAACGGAGAGGGTGGAGATCATGACCGTTGGCGGGCAGATCGTGGAGGACGAGCAGATGGGGTCGTCGGAGATCGGGGGAGAGCGGGGCGATCTGCTGGCGCTGCTGGGGAAGAGCCGGCATTTCCTGCGGTTCACCACCCGAGGGCTCAGCGACGAGCAGGCCAGGCAGCGGACCACGGCCAGCGAGTTGTGCCTGGGAGGGCTGATCAAGCACGTCATGGGGGTCGAGCGGGGGTGGGCCGGCTTCATCCTGGAAGGGGCGGGCGCGATGCCGGACTTCTCCGCGATGACCGAAGAGGACTTCGCCGAGTGGGGGAGCCAGTTCCAGTTGCTGCCCGGGGAGACCCTGGCCGGGGTGCTGGACGAGTACGCCGAGGTGGCCCGCCGGACGGACGAGCTGGTCGTCTCGGTGCCCGATCTGGATCTCCTGCGGGAGCTGCCCAAGGCGCCCTGGTTCCAGGAGGAGGCGTGGTCGGTCCGCCGGGCGTTCATGCACATCGTCGCGGAGACGGCGCAGCACGCCGGGCACGCCGACATCATCCGCGAGTCCCTGGACGGGGCCAAGACCATGGGGTGAGACCGCCCACGAGCGGCTGGGACGCGGGAGGGCGCCGCGTAGCCGGGGGTTCGCCCGGCTACGCGTGGATGAGCCGCCCGACCGCGTCCAGGTGCTCCTGGCGGCCGATCGCCAGGAGGTTGGAGCGGTAGAGGCCGATCGTGCCGGGGGCGTCGAGGGCGGCCCGGGTGCACGGGCGCAGGTGGTTGCTCAGTTCGTCGATCAGGAAGACCTGGGGATAGTGGGCGAAGACCAGGTCGAGCAGGGGGCCGGTGGGGGAGCCGCAGTTCTCCTGGAGCTCGGGGTGGAGCTCGAACAGCAGGGTGGGGGAGGCGGCCATGGCCTGGACGGCGCCCTGGAGGACGAAGCCCTCGTAGCCCTCGACGTCGATCTTGATGATGTCGGGCGCGGGGAGGCGGTTGGCGGCGAGGTAGGCGTCGACCGAGGTCATGGGGATGGTGATCGCGCCGGTGCGGGTTCCGACGTTCGCCGCCGCGGCCGAGTGCTTGCCGGACTGCTCGGCCGACAGGTGGACGGTCAGCTCGCCGGGGGACGCGCCCACGGCCATCGGCTCTATGGTCACGCGGGGGGCGAGGCCGTTGCGGTCCACGTTGCGGCGCAGGTAGGAGAGGTTCTCCGGGACCGGCTCGAAGGCGATCAGCCTGCCGGCCGGGGGGAGGTGGGTCGCGCCGGTGCAGGCGTAGACGCCGATGTTCGCGCCGACGTCCAGGATCGAGTGGCTGGCCTCGGCCAGCTGCTCGAAGATGCCCACCTCGAATTCCTCGTAGTAGCCGCCGGAGACCGACGGCATGATCGTTTTGTCCCAGAGCGGGCCGGTCAGGACGACGCCCCGGTACCGGGCCTCGGCGTCGCGATCGCCGGCGGTGACGGCCAACCGGAAGACCTGGTGGTAGATCCGGTTGACCAGGGGTAAGCGCCGGACGCTCCGGCCGCGTAACAGCACGCGGGCCACCCGGCTCCTGTTCGCCGCCCTGGCCGCTCGCATCGCCGTGACGGCGAGATCCCGCCGGAGTCGCTTCATCGATATGGCCATGATGTGAAGTCTGCTGCGGCCGGCGGCCGTTCGGGGAGAAACGCGGGAGGCCGCCGGTCGCGCCCCACGGGGCGGACCGGCGGCCTCCCGACGGGTCACCAGGTGGTGGGCTTGCCCTTCTGGTACAGCCACACGTCGAAGAAGGCGGTCAGGTCCATGCCGGAGACGCTCTGGGCCTCGGCGACGAAGTCGGCGGTGGTGGCGTTGCCGTACTTGTGGGTGGTGGCCCAGTCCTTGAGGAGCTTGAAGAAGGCGGGGTCACCGATCTTGCCGCGGAGGGCGTGGAGGGTCATGGCGCCGCGGTTGTAGGGGACGTTGCCGAACATGTTCACCGGGCCGGGGTCGGTGGTGACGGTCTGCCAGAAGGACGACGTCGCGGCGCGGCCGTAGTTGCCGCTGCCGTCGAAGGTCTGCTGGGCGGTGGCGCCACCGCTGTGCTCGGTCCACAGCCACTGGGCGTAGGTGGCGAAGCCCTCGTTGAGCCAGATGTCGGACCAGCGCTTGACGGAGACGCTGTCGCCGTACCACTGGTGGGCGATCTCGTGGGCCATCGTGTTGACGCTGGGCGCGCTGGAGAAGATCGGCTTGGTCTGGCTCTCCAGGGCGTAGCCGACGTCGGGGGCACGGTCGACGATCGCGCCGGCCGAGGCGAAGGGGTAGGGGCCGAACAGGGTGTTGAAGTACTCGATGATCTCGGGGATCTTCGCGACGGTCGCGGCGGACTGGGTCGCGAGCTGCGGGTCAACGGCGGTGTAGATGGGGATTCCGCCGGGCGTGGACGACTCGGCCACCTGGAACCTGCCGATGGTGATCGTGGCGAGATAGGTCGCCATGGGCTCGGTGGAGTCCCAGACGAACGTCGTGCGGCCCTTGGCGGTCTTCTGCGACAGCAGCTGCCCGTTGCCGACGGCGGTGAGGCCCTCGGGGACGGTGGCGTGGAAGGTGAACGTCGCCTTGTCCGTGGGGTGGTCGCTGCCGGGGAGCCAGGCGGCGGAGCCCTGGGGCTCGCCGGGGACGAAGACGCCGTCGTCGGTCGGCACCCAGCCCTCGATGGAGTCGTCCGGGTCGGTGATGACCGGGGGGACACCCGCGTACTTCACGGTCACGGTGAACTCCGTGCCGGTCTTGAGCTTCGGCCGCGGGGTGACGATCAGCTCCTGGCCCTCCCGCCGGAACGACGCCTTGTGCTTGCCGACGGTGAGGGAGCTGATCTGCGGCCCCCGGAAGTCGAGGTCGAACTGGTCGAGGTCCTGGGTCGCCACGGCGGTGATCGTCGTGGTGGCGTCGATGCCCTTGGTGGCCGGGTCGAACGTGAAGGCGATGTCGTAGTGCCGCACGTCGAAGCCGCCGTTGCCCTCGTCGGGGAAGTACGGGTCTCCCACGCTGGGCGCACCCGCCGTGTACCGCGGGCCGCCGTGGCCGTCCGGGGACGCCAGCGCCGGCTGCGCGGCGACCAGCACGGACAGGCCGGCCGCGACGGCCGCGCCACGCAGACTGCGAATCCTCATGCGATTCCTCTCAACGATCTCGACCGGAATTTACGCCGAGGACGATCTTCCTCCGGAGGAAGCGGCGGTTTCGGTTACGACGTCGGCGACGGTGTCCGACAAGACGTCAAAGATCGTACAAAAACGCCGTAAACCGTTCAAGAGTGTATGAAACACCTGTTGGATGGCCCGTAGGCGGCCTCGCGGCCGAGCGCCGGGGAGCCTGGCCGGAGGGATGCGCGCCGGTCGCCCGGATGGGCCGATGGGATAGTCGGATCGTCCAGGTGGTGTGCCGGTTCCACCATTCCGGTTGCTCTCAGCTGGGATCATAGTTAGCTCACTCGAGGGCACCCGCCCTAGTGAAGTCCATTTCCCCTCCGCCTGGAGTACCTGGTGAGTGACGCGGTGACGAGTGCGGTGAGTGCTCAGGTCCGGAGCACGGACGCCGGCGTGTGGCTGAGCGTCGCCCGGGACGGCGAGGTCGTCTTCGACCGGGTGCCGCTCGGCGTGGTGGTCGACGGCGCCGAGCTCGGCGCCGCCGCGGAACTCGTGCGTGTCACCGAGCGGACCGTGCGCGACCGGTTCCTGGCCCGCTCGGGCAAGGCCGCCGGCGAGCACCGCTACGAGCACCGGGAGGTCGTGTACGGCTTCCGGGAGGCCGGCGTCGAGTGGGAGGTCGTGCTGCGCGTGGCGCGGGACGGCGTCGCGGTGCGGTACGTGCTGCCGGCGCTGGACGGCACGGCCCGGGTGACCGGCGAGCGTACGGCCGTCACGGTGCCCGCCGGGGCGACCAGCTGGGTGCTGGACTACCAGACCTGGTACGAGACGCCGCGCTACCGGGCCGGCACCGAGGAGCTGGCGGGGGCGTACGGGTTCCCCTTCCTCATGCGGGTGGCGGACGAGCGATATGTCCTGATCACCGAGTCGGGGATCGACGGGCGGTTCGCCGGGGCGCACGCCGAGGTGGCGGAGGGGACGCTGCGGGTCGTGGCCGCCGACGACGCGGTGGAGGTCACCCGAGGCCCGGTGACGCCGTGGCGGGTGTTCATCGTCGGGACGCTGCCCGAGCTGGTGTCCTCGCTGTTCGTCGACGAGCTGGCGCCGGCCGCCTCGCCCGAGCTGGAGGACGCGCCGTGGATCCGTCCGGGGCGGGCGGCGTGGTCGTGGTGGTCGGACTTCTACTCCGGGGCGCGGCTGGACAAGCAGAAGCACTTCGTGGACGTGGCCGCCGATCTCGGGTGGGAGCACCTGCTCATCGACTGCGGATGGGAGGAGACCTGGGTGCCGGAGATCGTGGCCTACGCGAGCCTGCGCGGCGTCCAGGTGCACCTGTGGACCATCTGGCGGGACCTCAACAGCCCGGAGGACCTGCGCAGGCTGGCGCTGTGGCGGTCGTGGGGGGTCGCGGGGATCAAGGTCGACTTCATGGAGTCGGAGTCCAAGGACCGCTACCGCTGGTACGACACGATCCTCACCGAGACCGCGCGGCTCGGGCTCATGGTCAACTTCCACGGGTCGGTGATCCCGCGCGGGTGGTCACGGACGTTCCCCCAGGTGATCGGGTACGAGGCGATCCGCGGGGCCGAATACTACGTGTTCTTCGAGAACCAGGCGCTCACGGCGGCGCACAACGTCGTCCAGCCGTTCACCCGGAACGTGGTGGGCGGGATGGACGCCACGCCGGTCGCGTTCGGCGCGGCGAATCGCACGACCGGCGACGGGCACGAGCTCGGCCTCTCCGTGGCGTTCGAGTGCGGCATCACCCACTTCGCCGACCACGTGGACGCCTACACCGCACGGCCCCTCGCGGCGCGGTTCCTCGCGGAGCTCGCCCCGAGCTGGGAGGAGACGAGGCTGCTGGCGGGCGACCCCGACACCCACGCGGTGATCGGCCGCCGGTCCGGTGACCGGTGGTTCGTGGGCGGCATCGCCACCGGGGAGGCCCGCACCATCCGGGTGCCGCTCGACGGGCTCGGGGTGGGGCCGGACGCCCAGGTGTGGATCGTGAGCGACGCGACCGGCCGGCGATCGGCCGGCGAAGCACCGGCCACCGACGCGAACGGCGAGGCGCGGGCCACCGGGCTCGTGGAGCGGACGGTGAGCACCGGGGACGGGTTCGACGTCCAGGTGGCCAGGGACGGCGGCTTCGCCGCCGTCGTGGCGCCGGCGGGGACTGATCTCTTCAGGGCCGCGCCCCGGCCGGTCCTGCGGGCCCCGGACGTGCACCCGGCGGTCGCCGAGGTCGGACCGGACGGGACGGCGTCCCTGACGACCGCTCCGGACGCCAGGCTGCGCCTGCCCCCGGGCTGGACGGCGCGCCGCACCGGTGAGACCGGGTGGTCGGTCCGCCCCGCGGCCCTGCCGCCCGGCGGGCTCGGCGTGGTGACGGTCGAGCGGGACGGCGACGGGCCGGTGCCGGTCGTCGCGCACGCCCGCGTCGTGCGGCCGCTGACGCCGGGAAGCCACGCGCTGCCGGACCTGCCGATGATCGCGTTCGTCAACGAGGACGGCCCCGTCGAGCGCGACCAGTCGAACGGCGGAGGCAACCCCGGGGACGGGCGGCCCATGCGGGTGGCGGGGCAGGCGTTCGAGCGCGGTCTCGGCACGGCGCCGTACTCGGAGGCGCGCTTCCACCTCGGCGGGGCCGCCGAGACGTTCACCGGAGCGGTCGGCGTGGACGACGAGTCGGCCGGCGCGGCCAGGGTCGCCGTGCTCGGCGACGGCCGCGAGATCTTCACCGCCGTCGTCCAGGCGGGAAAACCCGTCACCGGCTTCGCCCTGGAGGTCCGGGGCGTGCGGACCCTGTGCCTGCGCGGCGAGGCGGCGGCACCGGAGGACACCGGTGTGCACGTCGACTGGGTCGACCCGGTCGTCCATGTCACACCCACCAGTCGGTAACACCGTGCCGGTCACGCCGACCGGTGCACAGCACGATCAGAGGAACACCATGAAACGCACGTTGACGGCCGCGGCGGCGATGGCCGCGGTGGCGACACTGCTCACCGCCTGCTCCGGTGGATCCGGATCGGGTGCCGGTGCGAGTGCCGCGCCGGCGGAGAAGGTCACGCTCACCTACGCCAACTGGAGCGAGGACCAGTCCCCCGCGATGAAGCAGATCGCGGCGGAGTTCGAGAAGGCCAACCCGAACGTCACCGTCAAGGTCCAGACGCTGCCGTGGACCGAGTACTGGTCGACGCTCCAGGTCGGCGCGGCGGGCGGCACGGCGCCGGACGCGTTCTGGATGCTCGCCGACCACTTCCGCGAGTACGCCAAGGGCGGCCAGCTGCTCGACCTGTCGGACACGGTGAAGTCCGCCGGGATCGACCTGGCCGCCTACCCGAAGGCGGTCACCGACTCCTACACCTACGACGGCAAGACGTTCGCGCTGCCCAAGGACTTCGACACCAACGGCGTCTGGTACAACAAGGCGCTGTTCGACGCGGCGAAGGTCGCCTACCCCGACGACACCTGGACCTGGCAGAACGTCCAGGACGCCGCCAAGAAGCTGACCGACAAGGGCAAGGGCGTGTGGGGCATCGCGGCCCCGATCGACGCGCAGGGCGGCTTCTACAACACGATCCTCCAGGCCGGCGGGCAGATCATCAACCCGGAGGGCACCGCGTCCGACTTCGCCAGCCCGGCCGGGGTCGCGGGCCTGAAGTTCTGGACCGACCTGCAGGCCGCGGGCTCGTCGCCGACGCTGCAGCAGCTGTCGGACACCGAGGCCGTCTCGATGTTCGAGAACCAGAAGGTCGCCATGTACGTCTCCGGCGCGTACTGGGCCTTCCGCTTCCACAACAACGCCGACCTGAAGGGCAAGGTCGACGTGGCGCCGCTGCCGCAGGGCGTCAAGCGCGCCACCGTCACCAGCGGCATCGGCAACGCGGGGTACGCGGGCAGCAAGCACCCCGAGGAGCTGAAGAAGTTCCTCGCCTTCCTCGGCGGCACCAAGGCCGCGGAGATCCAGGCGGCCACCGGGACGGTGCTCCCCGCCTACAAGGGGACGCAGCAGCCGTGGCTCGACGCGATGCCCGAGTACAACCTGAAGGTGTTCATCGACGCCATCGACTACAGCGTGCCCTTCCCCGTGGCGGGCAACGCGTCGGAGTGGCAGGGGCTGGCGGCGCAGTACCTCACCCCGGCGTGGAACGGTGAGAAGCCGGTGGAGCAGGCGGCGAAGGAGTACCAGGACGCCGTCGACAAGGTGCTCGCGAAGCAATGACGTCCGCGACGACCACGCCTGTACGGCGGCCGGCCGGCCGCCGTACAGGCGTCAGCGAGCCGAGTGCCTGGTGGGCGGCGGCGTTCATCGCCCCCGCCCTGCTGGGCCTCGCCGCGCTCTACGTGTGGCCGTTCCTGTCCACCTTCGTGAAGAGCTTCCAGGACGTGCCGGCGTTCGGGCCCGCGACCTTCACAGGTGTGGACAACTACACGGCCCTGCTCGGGGACGAGGAGTTCGGGAAGGCGTTCGGCAACTCGGCCCTCTACACGGGGATCATCCTGCTCGGCATCCCTCTGGCCGTGGTGCTGGCCGCGCTGATCGAGCAGGTCGGCCGGGGGCGCGCGGTGTACCGGGTGCTCTTCTTCCTGCCGGTGGTCACGTTGCCCGTCGCCGTCGGCATGGTCTGGCGGTTCATCTACAACGGCGACTTCGGGCTGCTGAACACCGTGTTGTCGTGGTTCGGGGTGGACGGGCAGTACTGGGTGGCCGACCCGCGCTTCACGATCTACGCGTTCGGCGTGGTCGGCATCTGGATGAGCCTCGGCATCAACATGATCATTCTCGGCGCCGGGCTGCAGGCCATCCCCAAGGACCTCTACGAGGCGTCCGCCCTGGACGGCGCCGGGCGGGTGCGGCAGTTCGTGCACATCACGGTGCCGCTGCTCACCCCGAGCATCTTCTTCGTGACGATCCTCAGCGTGATCGCCGCACTGCAGATGTTCGACCTGATCTTCGTGATGCTGCGCGGGGTGAACAACACCGCCCTCGCCGACTCCAAGACGATCGTCTACCTCTTCTACGAGAAGGCGTTCGTGCAGTTCGACCAGGGGTACGGCGCCGCGATCGCCATCGTGCTCCTCATGGTGATCATGATCGCCACGGCCCTGCAGTTCCGCCTCCAGCGATCGTGGGTGTTCTATGGCTGAGTCCGCCGCCCGGCGGCGCGGCAGGCCCGCCGCCACCTGGCCGATCCACGCGATCCTGATCGTCGCGGCCTTTGTCATGGTGGTGCCGTTCGTCTGGCAGATCCTCACCATGTTCAAGACGACCCCCGAGGCGACCAGGATCCCGCCCACGGTCCTGCCGGAGAGCTTCACCCCGCACGCGTTCGCCACGTTCTTCTCGACCACGCCCTTCTGGTCGATGTTCGCGGTCTCGACGGGCGCACTGGTGATGAGGGTCGCCGGGCAGCTGGCGATCGCCTCCCTGGCCGGGTACGCCTTCGCGCGCATCCGCTTCCGGGGCCGCGAGCCGCTGTTCGGCCTGTTCGTGGCCATGCTGATGGTGCCGAGCCAGCTCTTCCTGATCGGCCAGTACGGGCTGGTCCGGGACCTCGGCCTGCTGGACACGCTGCCGGCGCTCGCCATCCCCGGGATGTTCTCGGCGTTCGGCACCTTCCTGATGCGGCAGGCGTTCCTCACGATGCCCAAGGACTACGAGGAGGCGGCCCGTCTCGACGGCGCCAACGCCTTCCAGGTGTTCTGGCACGTGATGCTGCCGATGGCGCGGCCCATGCTGGCCGCGCTGGCCGTGCTGACCGGCCTGTACTCGTGGAACGACCTGCTGTGGCCGCTCATCGTGTCGCCGTCGGGGGAGAACCGGCCGCTGCCGGTGGGCCTCGCCGGGTTGCAGGGGCAGTTCGGCACGGACTACCCGACCCTCATGGCGGGGGCGTTCGTGTGCTCGATCCCTCTCGTGATCGTCTTCCTGGTCCTGCAACGGCAGTTCTTCGCGGGCATCGCGAGCAGCGGACTCAAGGGATGACAAGGAAAGAACATGGTTGACGACGGACGGCGCGCGCCGATCCACCTGCGGGCCGGGGGCACCAGCCTCGTCGTGGCCGTCGACGGCGGCCGCCTGCCGCGCGTCCTGCACTGGGGCGCCGACCTCGGCCCCCTCAGGGACGACGCCCTGGCCGATCTGCTGCGGGCCGCGCTGCCCGCCGTCGGCGACAGCGCGGTCACCTACCCGCAGCCCGTCCCCGTCCTGCCGCAGCTGGCGGAGGGATGGCTCGGACGGCCGGGGCTCACCGGCGACGACGACGGCCGGCGCTGGGCACCGCGGTTCCGCGAGGCGGAGCACCACCTCGACGTCGCCGCCGCCGGGGGGCCCATGCTGCGCTGCGCGGCGCGCGACCCGGAGTACGAGCTGGCCGTCGAGATCGAGATGCAGGTGCTCGCCGCGAGCGGGCTCGTGCGCCAGCGGGCCCAGGTCACCAACCACGGCGCGACGCCGTACCGCGTCCAGGGCCTCGAACTGGCCCTTCCCGTGCCGTCGGACGCCGCGGAGGTGCTGGACCTGACCGGCCGCTGGGCCCTGGAGCGCGTGCCGCAGCGGCGCCCGTTCCACGTCGGCGAGTGGGTGCGGGCCTCCCGGGGCGGCAAGCCGGGGCTGGAGCACACCATGCTGCTGGTCGCCGGCGAGGAGGGCTTCGGGTTCCGGCACGGCCAGGTGTGGGCGACGCATCTGGCCTGGAGCGGCAACCAGGTGCTCGCCGCCGAGCGCACCCCGGCGGGGACCCGGCACCTCGCGGCGGGGGAGACGCTGCTCGCCGGCGAGGTGGTCCTCGGGCCGGGCGACTCCCACCGGAGCCCGTGGCAGTACGGCTCGTGGGGCGTCGGGCTGGACGGCCTCGCCGCGCGGTTCCACCGGCACCTGCGGGCCCGGCCCGTCCACCCCCGCTCGCCGCGGCCCGTCGTGCTGAACACCTGGGAGGCGGTCTACTTCCGGCACGACCTCGGGGTGCTGTCCGCGCTCGCCGAACGCGGGGCGGAGATCGGCGCCGAACGGTTCGTGCTGGACGACGGGTGGTTCCTCGGCAGGCGCGACGACACCACCTCGCTCGGGGACTGGACGGTCGACCCTGCGGTCTGGCCGGACGGCCTGGAGCCGCTGGCCGCCAGGGTGCGCGAGCTCGGCATGGACTTCGGGCTGTGGTTCGAGCCCGAGATGGTCAACCTGGACTCGGAGCTGGCCCGCGCGCACCCCGGGTGGGTCTTCGACGCCGGGCACGGCCCCGGGCTGCCCTCCCGCTACCAGCACGTCCTCGACCTCGGCCACCCCGAGGCGTACGCGTATCTTTTCGAGCGCATGAGCACCCTGGTCGGGGCGCTCGGCGTCGCCTACATCAAGTGGGACCACAACCGGTACCTGCTCGACGCCGGGCACACCCCCGCCGGGCGGCCGGGCGTGCGCCGGCAGGTCGAGCAGGCCTACCGGCTGATGGCCGAGCTGAAGGCGGCCCACCCGGGGCTGGAGATCGAGTCGTGCGCCAGCGGCGGCGGGCGGATCGACCTCGGCGTGCTGGAGTTCGCCGACCGGGTCTGGCCGAGTGACTGCAACGACCCGCACGAGCGGCTGGAGATCCAGCGCTGGACGGGCCTGCTGGTGCCGCCGGAGATGCAGGGCACGCACATCGGCGCCGAGGAGTCGCACACCACCCGCCGCGTCCACCCGCTCGACTACCGGGCGGAGAAGGCGCTGTGGGGACACCTTGGCGTCGAGGTCGACCTGCTCACCGCCGATGAGGGGACCCGCGCCGCGCTCGCCCGGTGGGTGGCGTTCCACAAGGAGCACCGGGCCCTGCTGCACTCGGGCGAGGTGGTGCACGCCGACCTCGCCGACCCGGCCCTGCGCCTGGAGGGGGTCGTGGCGGGCGACCGGAGCGAGGCGCTGTACGCGTTCAGCGTCGTCGAACGGCCGTCCACCTGGCCGCCGGGACGGATCCGGCTGCCCGGCCTCGACGACGAGCGCGTCTACACCGTCCGGGCCGTGCATCCCGGCGCGGGCCCGGCGGCGGGCGCCGTGCCGCCGCCCTGGCAGCGCGACGGCGTCACCCTGCCGGGGCGGGTGCTGCGGCTCGCCGGGGTCGAGGCGCCGTCGCTGGACGTCGACCGCTCGGTGCTGCTGCGCGTCGCCGCCGCCGCGCCGTGACAGGGGGCGTCTACCCCTTGTCGCGGTTGCGGTACTCGGTGGGGCTGACCTCGTGCGTCCGCTTGAAGTGACGGGAGAAGTAGAACGGGTCGTGGTAGCCGACCTCGCGGGCGATGCCGGCGACGGTCTCGTCGGTCAGGTCGAGCAGGTTGCGCGCCTGGGCCATCCGCAGCGCCGTGTGGTGGGCGAGCACCCCGCCCCCGGTCGCGCGGCGGAACAGCGCGCTCAGGTGGGACGGCGAGACGCCGACCAGCGCCGCGAGGTCGGCCACCCGCACGGTGCTGTCCAGCCGCTCGGCGAGGTAGGCCATGGCCCGTTGCAGGGGGTCGCCGGGCTCCGGCATGGCGCGGTCGATCACGATCTGGGTGAGGAGCTTCCACGCCGCGCCGGCCGCGCCCATCAGGCTCGCCGGGGAGTGGTCGCGCTCCAGGATGGTGACGATCTCGTCGAGCAGGGCGATGGCGCGGTCCAGCCGCCGGACGGGGATCACCGGCCGGGACGGGCTCGCGCCCATCTCGTCGATCAGCTCCGGGAGGTCGCCGCCGCGCAGGTGGCACCACCAGATCGTCCATGGGGCGTCGGTGGACGCGCCGTAGGAGTGCGGGGCGCCGCGCGGGATCACCAGCGCCGTGCTCGGCCCGACGCGGTGCTGCGCGCCCCCGACGTCCGCCCAGCCCGTGCCCGCCGCGCACACGATGAGGATGGTCTCGTCGGTGCCCCTCGGCCTGGTCATCAGGTGATCTGTCGCGTTGGGGTAGTGGCCGCAGTCGGTGACCACCAGGCGCCTGGTCACCGGGCGGGACTGCGCGTCCGCGAGGACGGGGCGCGGCACGACGGTCAGCCGCTGGTTGCGGAAGCCCTCCTGTATCGGCATCGCGCCAGTATGGCACAGACCGTCGGATCGTCCAGGTAGTCCCGAGCTTCGGACATTCCCCCCGGGGCGCCGGCACCTGTTGACTTGTCGCGACACACACGCCCGGCGCTCGCGTAGCCGGCCGGGCTCGGCGCCACCGGGGGGACATGGATCATGGGACGGGGATTGCTCAGCGAGAGGGTCGCCGTGGTGACCGGAGCCGCCTCGGGCATCGGCGCCGCCGTGGTGGACCGCTTCCTGGCCGAGGACGCGCGGGTGATCGCGGTCGACGTGGCCGAGCAGCCCGCCGGCCGCCCGGGGGTGCTGGCCCTCACCGGTGACGTCGCCGACTCCACGACCTGGCGCCGCGTCGCGGACGCCGCGCGCGAGGAGTTCGGGCGGCTGGACGTGCTCCACAGCAACGCCAGCGTGGTGGTGCGCGCCCCCGCGCACGAACTGGCCGAGGGCGACTGGAACCGGCAGATCGCGGTCAACCTCACGGCCTCCTACCTGGCCGTCCACGCCTGCGTCGGGCTGCTGCGCGAGAGCCGGGGCGCCGTCGTGCTCAGCTCCTCGGTGCACGCGCTGGCGGGACTGCCCGCGCACCCGGCCTACGCCGCCGCCAAGGGCGGCCTGGTGTCGCTCGGCCGCCAGCTGGCCGTGGAGTACGGCCCCGAGGTGCGGGTCAACACCGTGCTCCCCGGGCCGATCCTCACCCGCGCGTGGGACGGCATCGGCGAGGAGGACCGGCGGCGCAGCGTGGCGGGCACCGCCGCCGCGCGCTTCGGGCGGCCCGACGAGGTGGCCGCCGCGGTGACCTTCCTGGCCTGCGACGAGAGCTCGTACGTGACCGGGGCGTGCCTGGTCGTCGACGGCGGCTGGACCGCGGTGAAGGACTCCGCGTGACGGGCACGGCGGGCGAGCGGGAGCGGAGGGCACAGTGAAGATCACCGGCGTCGAGACGTTCCTCGTGCCTCCCCGGTGGCTGTTCTGCCGGGTGGCGACCGACGAGGGGATCATCGGCTGGGGCGAGCCGGTCGTGGAGGGGCGCGCGGAGACGGTCCGCGCGGCCGTCCACACGCTCGCCGAGTACCTCGTCGGGCAGGACCCGCTGCGCGTCGAGGATCATTGGCAGGTCATGGCCAAGGGCGGGTTCTACCGCGGCGGCCCGGTGCTCTCCAGCGCCCTGGCCGGGCTGGACCAGGCGCTGTGGGACATCGCGGGCAAGGCGTACGACGCCCCCGTGCACATGCTGCTCGGCGGCCCGGTGCGCTCCCGGGTCCGCATGTACGCCTGGGTGGGCGGCGACGAGCCGGCCCAGCTCGCCGACGGCATCGCCGCCCGGCTGGAGGCCGGGTTCACCGCCGTCAAGATGAACGCCGGCGGGCGCGCGGCCCCGCTCGGGACGGCCGCCGACGTCCGGGAGGTGGTCGGCCGGGTGGCGCTGGCCAGGGACCTGCTCGGCCCCGGCCGGGACGTCGCCGTCGACTTCCACGGCCGCTTCACGGCGGCCGGCGCGCGGCGGATCCTGCCGCTCATCGCCGAGTACCACCCGTTGTTCGCCGAGGAGCCCGTGCTGCCGGACCGGCCGCACGTCCTGCGGGACGTGGTGACCGCGAGCAGTGTCCCCATCGCCACCGGCGAGCGGCTGTACTCGCGCTGGGACTTCCGGCCGGTGCTGGAGGCGGGTGTGGCGGTGGTGCAGCCCGACCTGTCGCACGCGGGCGGGATCTCCGAGACCCGCAGGATCGCCGCGCTCGCCGAGGTGTGGGACGCGTACCTCGCCCCGCACTGCCCGCTCGGCCCCCTCGCGCTCGCCGCCAGCCTGCAGGTCGCCTTCGCCACCCCGAACTTCCTCATCCAGGAACACTCGATCGGCATCCACTACCACCAGGGCGACGACCTGCTCGGCTACGTGCTCGACCCCGAGGTGTTCCGCTTCACCGGCGGCCACGCCTCCCGTCCCACCGGGCCGGGGCTCGGCGTGGAGATCGACGAGGACGCCGTGCGGCGCGCGGACAAGTCGGGGCACGCCTGGCGCAACCCGGTCTGGCGGCACGACGACGGAGGCTTCGCCGAATGGTGACGATGGTCCGCGTCCCGCTGCGTCCCCGTCTCGACCTGGACCACGGCGGCAGATGGACGTCCCTGCACGGCGGAGGCCGCGAGTGGCTGTGGACGCGCCCCGACCCCGCCCGGGGGAGCGTGATTCCCGGTTCGGATTTCGTGGACGCCGGCGGGCTGGAAGAGTGCCTGCCCACGGTCCGTGGCCTGCCCGACCACGGCGACGTGTGGAGCCGTCCCTGGGAGGACTCGGCCGGCGCCGGGCTCGTGCGCGGCGACGGCTTCGAGCTGCTGCGCCGCGTCACCGAGGAGACGGGCGCGGTGGTGGCCGAGTACCGCCTGTCGGCCGACCCCGGGTACGCGTTCGTCTGGGCCGCCCACGCGCTGCTCGACGTCGGCGAGGACGCCCGGCTCCTCGCGCCCGCGGCGACCCCCGCCCGGGTGTACCCCGAGGCCGCGGGGATGCTCGGCCGTCCCTGGCCCTCCGGTGCCCCCTACCTGGAGGGCCCCTGGCCCGCCCCCTTCGGTGTCCCGCTCGACCGGCTCGGGCCGGACGACGGGACGACGGCGGGGGCCGTGCTGCGGTGCGCCGCCGTGCGGGTGGTGGACGGGCCCGACGTCCTCGCGCTGCGCGTGGAGGCGCCGCCGGAGGTGCCGGTGTCCACCGCGCTGTGGCGTAACCTCGGCGGGTTTCCCGCCGGGGCGCCGTACCGCAGCATCGGCGTCGAGCCCATGCTCGGCGCGGTCTTCGACCTGGCCGAGGCGGGTCCGGGGGACGCGGCGGTCGTGCCCCCTTCCGGTGAGTTGACGTGGCGGCTGGTCCTGGCCGCGGAACGGATGAGCGATGGCTGAACTGGATCCGGCGGCACGGCTGCGGGAGAGGCTGGCCGCGCGGCGCCTGCTGGCGATCGTGCGCGGCAAGGACGCCGGGGCGGCGCTGCGCACGGTGGTCGCCCTGGTCGAGGCGGGCGTCGAGCTGGTGGAGGTGTCGCTCGTCACGACGGGCGCGCTGAAGGTCATCCGGGACGCCCGCGCGGCTCTCGGCGACGCGGCTGGGCTCGGCGCCGGGACGGTCCTCACGGCCGCCGACGCGCGGGCGTCCGCCGACGCGGGCGCCTCCTACCTCGTCACCCCCGCCGTCACCGAGGCGGTGGCGGAGGGCGGGCGCCTCGGGCTGCCCGTCCTCGCGGGCGCGTTCACCCCCACCGAGGTGGTGGCCGCGCTCGGCGCCGGAGCCGCCGCCGTCAAGCTGTTCCCCGCCTTCCTCGGCGGCGAGGCGTACCTGCGCGCGCTGCGCGACCCGTTCCCCGGCGTCGCGTTCGTCCCGGTCGGCGGCGTCGGCCCCGCCGAGGCGGCGGCCTACCTGCGTGCCGGGGCCGTGGCGGTCGGCGCCGGATCCCCGCTGGTGGGCGACGCCGCCGACGGCGGCAGCCTCGCGGCCCTCACCGGACGCGTCCGCGCCTTCGAGGCCGCGCTGGGGGGCGCGTCGTGATGGACGTGGCGACCTTCGGGGAAGCGATGGCGGCGGTGCGGGCGGACGGGCCGGTCCGCCTCGGCGGGACGGCGCGGCTGTCGGTCGCGGGGGCCGAGTCCAACGTCGCGATCGGGCTGGCCAGGCTCGGTCACCGGGCCGGGTGGACCGGGCTGGTCGGCGACGACGAGACCGGCGAGCTCGTCCTGCGCACCCTGCGGGCCGAAGGCGTCGACGTGACGCACGCCAGGGTGGGCACCGGCGGCCCGACCGGCCTCATGCTGCTCGAACAGCGGGCCGGCGAGCTGACCAGGGTGATCTACCACCGCGCGGGCTCCGCGGCCTCCTTCCTCACCGCCGCGGACGTGCTACCGGCCCTCGACCCGCCGCCTCGCCTGCTGCACGTCACCGGCATCACCCCCGCCCTCGGCCCCGGCCCCGCCGAGGCCGTCCGCACGGCCGTCCGTTCCGGCGTCCGCGTCTGCCTCGACGTCAACCACCGCTCCCGCCTCTGGGACCGCGCCCGCGCCGCCGCCACCCTCCGCCCCCTGGTTCCCTACCTCGCCGTGGTGGTCGCCTCGGAGGACGAACTAGACCTCATCGGCCCCCCCGAGGCCGCCACCGAACAGGAGCGCGTGGCGTCCCTGCTGGCGGCCGGCGTGACCGAGGTCGTGGTCAAACGCGGCGCCGCCGGCGCGACCGCGTACACCCCCGCCACCACGGCACACCTCCCGGCCCGCCCGGTACGCGTCGCCGACACCGTCGGCGCTGGTGACGCCTTCGTCGCCGGCTACCTGTCGGCCCTGCTCGACGACCTCGACCTCCCGTCCCGCCTAGCCCGCGCCACCACCACAGCGGCCTTCGCCGTCGCCTCCCCCGGCGACTGGGAAGGCCTCCCCACCCGCCGTGAACTCCCCCTCCTCGACACCCCACCCGGCACCACCCTGCGCTGACCCGCCACGGCGGCACTCGTGACGCTCGCGACACGCCCGAGGACAGGCGCCCACGTACGTCGTCTGCGCCTACCCGCGCCGGCCGGTCCCTGGAACCCCGGAAGGCCTGGTGCCCCCGGCGGGGGCACCAGGCCGGGTTCATCTCAGTGGACCATCACGTACGCGCCGAAGGCGAGTACGACGTCCCAGGCGCGGGAGAAGATGATCACTCGGCCGCCGTTGAGGCCGCCGCAGTAGACCGGGTTGCTCTGTGCCGAGGTGATGCCTTGGGCGGCCACATCGTTGAACCAGTTGGTGTAGGAGAAGATCGGGCCTCCGCTGTCTCCCTTCGCCACGGCGCACTCGCCGACCACGCTCTTGGCGCGGACCATGTGCTTGACGTACTGGCCGTTGCTGTAGGTGCCGCTCCAGCCGGTCTCGGTCACCTTGATGAGGCAGTTCTCCCCGAGCGAGGATCCCGAGTTGCACACGAAGTTACCGACGTGCGCCTTCCACAGGGCCACCACCCGGTTGCTGGTGGAGGAGGCGCTGCCGCCGTCGAAGACGTCGGCGGTCGCGTCCGCCTCGACGATGGCGGCGTCCCGGTTGGAGATGCGCCACGTCATCGGCCCCATGTAGTTGGACGCGCTGCCGAAGCCCCCGCCGTCGTAGAACTCGTTCCAGACGTTGCCGCAGTGCGCGGCGGTGAGGAACCCGCGGTTGTCGTACTTGTCCCAGACCGCGAAGCCCGCCGTGCAGCCGGAGCCGGTCTGCTTGTTCCAGGTCCGGCCGCCCGCGTAGTAGCTCGGGACGTCGTCCTGCCTGCTGTAGGAGGGCTCGTACAGCTCCCCCCGACCCAGCGTGACCGGCGCGGTGGCCCCGCTCGGCCGCTGCAACTCGTCCGGGCCGGTGTTCTCCCCGGCGACCGAGAGCCGCACCCCGCTGCCGTCCGGCCGCGGGGCCGCACCGGTCACCTGACCGGACTCGGCCCACCGCTCCGCCTCCTGGAGCAGCTGGGACTGGCTGAAGGCGGCCGGCAGCACCGACACCGGCGCCGCCTGCCGTCCCTCGTCGACGGCGTCCTGCACGGCGCGCGGCACCGGCCCCCGCCAGTACAGGCGCACCTCGTGGTACTCGGGGTCGACCACGACCCCTCCGTACCCCTCGGCGTTCTCGGCGACGGCGAGGACGCGGTCGGCGACCCCGTTCAGCCGGGTCTGCTCGGAGAACAGCGCGTCCCAGCCGGTGAACCCGGCGGGCACCGGCCCGCGCGGTCCCGTGCCGTCCCCGGCCGGTGTCTTGTCCCCCGGAACGCTGCCGGCCTGCCGTGTGAGATCCGGGTCGCCGGCGGCCCCCGCCGTCGCCGCTCCGATGCTCAGGAACGGAACGAGCGCGCACGCGGCGCTCAGGACCGTAAGGCGTAAACGGACTTTCCTCTGCATGGTGTTGCCCCCGTGTCGGTTTGAACGAAAGGCGATTACAGCAGGCCGCACGCGGGGCGTTCCGCGTTAAATTACCCGGACGGTAGGTGCCTTCCACGCTTGTGCGCCGGGAGGGGAAAGGGTGGGAGCGGCGTGAGGATCGTGGTGGACGACCTGTCCGGGGCGCGGATCGCCGAGTTCCTCGGCGAACATCTGGAGGAGATGCGGTCCCTGACTCCACCGGAGAGCGTGCACGCGCTCGACCTGGACGGGCTGCGCGAGCCCGGGGTCACGTTCTGGTCCGTCATGGACGGCGACGCCCTGGTGGGCTGCGGCGCGCTCAAGAGGCTGGACGCGGAACACGCCGAGGTGAAGTCGATGCGGACCACGTCGAGGCGCAAGCGCGGCGGCGTAGCGTCCCTGCTGCTGGAGCACATGCTCGCCGAGGCGGGACGCATGGGATTCCGGCGGCTGAGCCTGGAGACGGGCTCGGCCGAGCCTTTCCTACCCGCCAGGAGGCTGTACGAGAAGTACGGGTTCGAGTACTGCGAGCCGTTCGGGGACTACCGGCTCGATCCCAACAGCGTGTACATGACGCGGGTGCTGTAGAACGGCGTCGCGGCCGGACCACCGGGTCCGGCCGCGACGTGTCTTCGAGCGGGCGTCAGTGGGCGGCTCTCACCTTCACCTTCGCGGTGGTGCCGTAGGCCGAGCCGGCGCCGGTGGCGGTCAGCGTCACGAAGCCGCTCGGGGTGCCCGGGGGGATCGTGGCGGTGAGGGAGACCGTGCCGTGGCGGTCGGCCAGGACGCGGCCCAGGGAGGTGGCGTCCAGGCGGAACTCCACGCTCTCACCCGGGCGGTAGCCGAGGGCGCGGAGCGTGGTGGGGGCGCCGGAGACGACGGAGCCCTGGACGAGGAGGCGGCCGGGGTTCTGGGAGGCGGCGTACTCGGCGCAGACGTCGCCGGGGACGCCGACCTCGGGGGCGGGGGTGCCGTTGGTGACGCCGTCGTCCTCGCGGACGGTGAGGGTGTTGAAGCCCTTGTCACCCATGACGGCGCCGGAGGTGTTGGTGACCGAGACCTTGAAGGAGGTGGACGGGGTGGAGCTCGGGAGGGCGTCGCCGAAGGTGGGGACCTGGACGGGGACGCAGGTCTGGCCGGGGAAGAAGGTCACCTTCCGCATCGTGGCGGCGGCCCGGCCGGTGGCGGAGCCGAAGACGCTGACGTAGGCGGTGACCGGTTGGTGGGTGCGCTCGGAGAGCACGGCGGCGACCGTGGTGGTGCCGGGGGCGGCGCCTTCCTCGGCCCGCGCGGGGACCATGTTCACGGTCGTCTGCTGCGCGGGGGAACGTGCGCCTACGGCGCGGTTCTCGGCCGAGAGGTCGGAGATGTAGACGCCGCCGGGCTCGGCCGCGCCGGTGAACCGCACCTCGCGCAGGTCGCCGGTGTTGAGGCCGGTGAGGGACGAGACGGGGATCGTGACCTGCTGAAGGATCACCTTGCGCAGCCACGGCGAGGTGACGCCGGGCAGGCGGGTGACGGCGACGGGGTTGAGCTTGGACACCGGGGAGGACCAGGTGCGCCTGCCGTCGGTGACGCTGACGACGAGGTCGGTGGCGGTGGCCACGGACTCGTCGGCGGCGATCTTCACCGACAGCTGCTGGTAGCGGCGCACGTTGCGGGCGGCGGGCGGGACGGCCACGCGTACCTGGCCGGTCGCCGAGGTCCACTTCATGTGGAGCATCGGCGAGGACGGGATGTTGAACGCCCACAGCGCCGGCGACCAGTGCGGCAGGGCCGCCTGGTCGAGCGTGGTGGCGCAGAACGGCGCCGTCTGCGGGAGCGCCACGCCGCCGGTGCCGCCCATGCTGGCGCACACCTCGGCGGTGGCGTCGCCGGAGACGCGGACGGCGGGGTCGGGCCGTTCGAAGGTGGCGATGTCCGTGCGGGACCGGGCCGGCAGGGTCGCGGCCGAGGTGATCCGGGCGAACGTCGTCGCCGGCGCGGCGGTGGCCGAGCCGTCGAACAGCGGCAGGAACTGCTTCTCGCCGCCGAGCACCACCCGGAAGAAGCCCGCCATGTAGGTGGCGCCGACCTGCACCTGCTGGGCCGGGGTGAGCCGGGTCGTGGTGGCCGCCGCGGGGTCGCAGACCGGGTCGCCGGCGCCGGGGCCCGAGGTCGACCAGTCGTCGCCGGTGCTCGCGGGCCAGCCGCCGGGCGTCCAGATGGTGTTGAAGAAGTTGTGGTTGGTCCCCATCACCAGGACCGCCGAGCGCAGCACGTCGTCGGCGAAGTTGTGCCGCGAGTCGTCCACGATGTGCTGGCCCATCAGGTTCTCCACGTCGCCGTCGCAGTACGGCAGGATCGTGGCCAGCGCCGCGTTCGGCACCGAGATCCGGTCGTAGTCGACCGGCGCGAGCGGCAGCACCGCCTTGATTCCGTACTGCTTCCACACGGGGAGGGCGTCGTTGAGGGTCGACGCGGCCGTCACGCCCTCACCGCCCCGGGAGTGCCCCATGATGCCGACGTTCCCGAGGTCGAGCCGCCTGACCAGGTCGCGCGGCGCCACGGCGCCGGTGAGTGCCTGGTCGAGGGCGACGTCCCTGCCGGTGAACGCGTCGTGGTAGACGACACGCTGGCCCGCGTCTGCCTTCTTCAGCATGTCCAGGGTGTCGAGGATCAGCTGTCCCCGGGCCTGGGCGCCGTAGTCGGCGGCGAGCTGGTTGTCGTTGGCGTTGACGGCGTTGGCCGAGATGGAGACGACGGCGTATCCGTTGCTCGCCAGGGCGCGGGCGGGGGCGTCGTAGCCGAGGTAGCTCGGGATGGTGAAGCGCTGCGCGGTGCTGTCCGAGGTGGCGCGGCAGGGCCACCGGGCCGGGTTGGCGGGGCCCGAGCCGTAGCAGGAGGAGTGCCGGCCGTGCAGGAAGATCACGACGGGCTTCTCGCCCCGGCCGTCCGGCAGGTAGATCTTGCCGGTCATCTCGCCGCGGATGCCGCCGATGTTGAGCAGCGGGATCGCCTGGTCGCCGAAGTCGTAGACGGCTTCCGAGACGCGGTAGGGGCCGGGGGTGGAGGGATCGGTCCGCAGCACCTCGGGGGCGACGTCGGGCATGGAGTGCCCCCGGCCGCGGGCGGCCGACGGCGCGACGGACGTGTCCGGTACGGCGTCGGTGGTCACCGACGTGGCGTCCGCCACGGAGGGGTCGGTGGTGACCAGGGAGAGGGACTTGCCGTCCTCGGATTCGGTCGCCGGGCCGAGGATCCTGCCGTCGGCCGAGAGCGTCGGGGCGCTCGCGGTGACGGGGAGTTCCCCGGCGAGGTCGAGGGTGACCCGGAAACCACCCGCGACACGGGTGACGTGCCAGCCGGGGCCGGAGGCCACCTCGTCGGCGGGGGGCTCGGCGGAGGCGGTCGCGGGGATGAGGGTGGCGGGGAGGCAGGCGAGCGCGAGTACCGCGGCGAGGTGTCTCGCGCGGCGGGGGAGTTCGAACAAGAGGGGGCCTTACTCACAGGGGGCTGTGTCACCCGTCGGCCGTCGTGGGGCTTGTGACGACTGTCGAGCGATTCGCACCGTATGCCCGGCTTGTGAACTCCAGCGGGCGATCTTGTTACCGGCCTGTTCCAGGCCGCCCCCGCCCGTTGTTGGGACGGCGATCCCGCCGCGACACCCTCGACGTGCCGCGGCGGTCAAGGTCGCGCGACGTGCCGCGGCGGTTAGGGTCGCGCGAGGTGCCGCGGCGGTTCAGGTCGCGCGAGGTGCCGCGGCGGTTCAGGTCGCGCGACGCGTCGCCCGGCTGGGACGGCGCGACGTGACGTCCCGCGCCCCGGCGACCACGGCCTGGCCGAGGCTGATCCCGCCGTCGTTCGGGGGGACCCGCCGGTGCGTCAGCACCCGGAAGCCGGCCGTGCGCAGGCCGTCGACCGTGCGGCCGAGCAGCAGCAGATTCTGGAACACCCCGCCGGACAGGGCGGCCGTGGAGAGGCCGCAGGCGTCCCTGAGCTCCGCGCAGCGGCGCACGATGACGGCGGCCACGCCGTTGTGGAACCGGGCGGCGATCACCTCGGGGGCGACCCCCGCCAGCAGGTCGTCCGCCGCGGCCCGCACCAGGTCGGCGCCGCGGATCCCCCCGGCGGTCACGGACGCGGCGTAGGCGCCCCGCTCGGCCGGGTCGGCGCGCTGTTCCAGCTCGATCGCGGCCTGGCCCTCGTAGGTGATGGTGTCGCGCGGGCCGATCAGGGCGGACACCGCGTCGAACAGGCGCCCGGCGCTGGAGGTGAGCGGCGAGCCGACGCCGCCGCGCGCCAGGGAGAGCACGTCCTTCCAGCGCTCCTCGTTGCGCCGCGCCACGTCCAGCCCCTCGGGGGGCCGCCCGTCGTACGCGGCGTCGAGGTAGGCGGCGGCCATCCGCCACGGCTGCCTGATCGCGGCGGTGCCGCCGGGCATCGGCACCGGGACGAGATGGCCGGCCCGTTCAAAGGAGGCCAGGCCGGCGAGCAGGAACTCGCCGCCCCAGATGGTGCCGTCCGTGCCGTAGCCGAGGCCGTCGAAGGCCACCCCGATGACCGGCCCCGGCTCGCCGTTGTCGGCCAGGCAGGACGCGATGTGCGCGTGGTGGTGCTGCACGCCGACCAGGTCGACGCCGTCGAGCTCCACGGCGTGCTTGGTGGAGAGGTACTCGGGGTGCAGGTCGTGCGCGACCACCTCGGGCACGATGCCGAACAGCCTGGAGAAGTGCTCGATGCCGTGGGTGAACGACCGCAGGGTCTCGTAGTTCTCCAGGTCGCCGATGTGGTGCGAGACGAAGGCACGCGTGTCCTTGGCCAGGCAGAAGGTGTTCTTCAGCTCCGCGCCGCAGGCCAGCACGGGGCGCGGCACCGCCCAGGCCAGCGTGACGGGCGCGGGCACGTGGCCGCGGGAGCGCCGCAGCACCGACCCGCCGCCGCCGAAGGGCCGCACCACCGAGTCGTCGGTGCGGATGTGGATGGGCCTGTCGTGGGTGAGGAACGCGTCGGCGATCCCCGCCAGCCTGGCGAAGGCGTCGGCGTCCTCGTAGGCGATCGGCTCGTCCGACACGTTCCCGCTGGTCAGCACGATGGGCGCGCCCGTCGCCGCGAGCAGCAGGTGGTGGAGCGGGGTGTAGGGCAGCATCAGCCCGAGGTGCCGGTTCCCCGGCGCCACCGGCGCCGCCACGGGGCCGTCCCCGGCGCGCGGGAGCAGGACGATCGGCCGTCCCGCCCCGGTCAGCAGCGTGGCGGCCAGGTCGCCGACCTCGCACAGCGACCGTGCCTGGTCCAGGCCGGCCACCATCACGGCGAACGGCTTGTCCTCCCGGTGCTTGCGCCGCCGCAGGTCCGCCGCCGCCGTCTCGTCCGACGCCAGGACGGCCAGGTGGTAGCCGCCGAGCCCTTTCACCGCCACCACGCGGCCGTCCATCAGCAGCGCGGCGCACCCCGCGATCGGGTCGCCCGGCAGATCCTCTCCCCGCCCGGACGCCAGCCGCGGCCGCGGGCCGCAGTCGGGGCAGCAGGTGGGCTGGGCGTGGAAACGCCGGTCCGCCGGGTCGTGGTACTCACTCGCGCAGGCCTCGCACATGGCGAACCCGGCCATCGTGGTGAGCGCGCGGTCGTACGGCACGCCCCGCACGATCGTGAACCTCGGGCCGCAGTTGGTGCAGTTGATGAAGGCGTACCCGAATCGCCGATTCCCGGGATCGGCCAGTTCGCGCAGGCAGTCGCCGCAGGTCGCGGTGTCCGGCGAGACCAGCGCCCGCCGTGCCCCCGACCCGTCGCTGCGCACGATCGCGAAGCCGCGGTCCCCCCGCGGCTCCCCCTCCACCACGCGGACCCGCTCGATCCGCGCCAGCGGCGGCGCGTCCCGCCTGAGCGCCGCCAGGAACTCCGCCACCAGCCCCCGGGGCCCCTCGACCTCGGCGAACACCCCGTCCGCGTCGTTGCCCACCACCCCGGCCAGCCCGAGGCCGGTGGCCAGCCCGTACACGAACGGCCGGAACCCGACCCCCTGGACGACCCCCTCCACCCGCACCTCGACGCGTCTCACCCGCCCAGTGTGCGCCGGGCCTCACGCGCCGGGAAGCGACCCGCCCGGAGAAGATCCACGAGCGCCGTGTAGTTTGTGACGCAGTTCACAAAGCTTCGCGAAATATCCAGGCAGGTTCTCCCGGTTAGCACGTGTGTCACGGAAACGGGGATTCTCTCCCCGTTTACCGCGACAGACGAGAGAAGGGAGCACCACCGTGGGCACCGTGAACATGCTCGCCGAGCGGAGCCGTGGTCCCCGGCTGCGGGCGGACGCGTCCCGCAACCGGGAACGCATCGTGGCCGCCGCGCGCGAGGCGTTCGTGGAGTACGGCGCCGAGGTGACTCTCGACCAGATCGCGCGGCGGGCGGGTGTGGGCAACGCCACCATCTACCGGCACTTCGCCGACCGCTCCGAACTCAACCGTCAGGTGACCCTGGAGGTCATCAACCGAATAGTGGAACTGGCCGAGTCGGCGCTCGACGAGCGGCCGGACGCGTTCGAGGCGCTGCGGTACTTCGTGCACGGCGCCGCCGCCGAGCGCATCGGGGCCCTCTGCCCGATGTCGTCCGACGGCTGGGAGACGATCGCGGCGGAGCTCGAAGAGAAACGCGACCGGCTCGCACGGGCCGTGGAAGCGATCATGGACCGGGGGCGCGGCGAGGGCCTGTTGCGTCCGGACGTCTCCTCCGGAGACATCATGATCGCGATCACCCAGCTCACCCGGCCATTACCGGGCATGGGATGCCTGCACCTCGAAAGGTTCTTCGACCGTCATCTGGAGCTGTTCCTCGACGGCCTCCGCGCCCCGGCGCGCTCGGTCCTGCCAGGAGCCGGCGCGACCTTCGCGGATCTCCAGCGCCCCCACTGACCCATCACCCCGCCGACGCCTGAGTTCCGTCCCCGAACACTTCGTCATCAGGTCCCTCCGGCCTGCTGATTTTCCTCTCCGCACCGTTAGTGAGTAGACGCATGCCTGAAACAGCCCAGGTCCTTCCGGACCCCCGGCGCTGGAAAGCCCTCGCATTCATCGCCATAGCTCAGCTGATGGTCGTGCTCGACGCGACGATCGTGAACATCGCCCTGCCGTCCGCGCAGGCGGACCTCGGCATCTCCGACGCCAACCGCCAGTGGGTGATCACCGCCTACGCGCTGGCGTTCGGCGGGCTCCTGCTGTTCGGCGGCCGCATCGCGGACATCTGGGGCCGCAAGCGCGCCTTCACCGCCGGCCTGATCGGCTTCGCCGTGGCGTCCGCCATCGGCGGCGTCGCGGTCAACGAGGCGATGCTCCTCGGCGCCCGCGCGCTCCAGGGCGCGTTCGGCGCGCTGCTGGCGCCGGCCGCCCTGTCACTGCTCGCCGTGACGTTCACCGAGGCCCGCGAACGGGCCAAGGCGTTCGGCGTCTACGGCGCCATCGCGGGCGGCGGCAGCGCCGTCGGCCTGATCCTCGGCGGCTTCCTCACCGAGTACCTCGACTGGCGCTGGACGTTCTACGTGAACATCCCGTTCGCCGCCGTCGCCGTCGTCGGCGCCTACCTCGTCGTCCGCGAACCCGCCGGGGGCCGCAACGCCCGCGGCCTCGACATCCCCGGCGTCGTGCTGGCCACCCTCGGCCTGGTCTCGCTGGTCTACGCGTTCACCCGCGCCGAGTCCGACGGCTGGACCGCGGGCGCGACCATCGGCCTGTTCGTCGCGGCGGCCGTGCTCCTGGTCGCGTTCGTGCTGGTCGAGAGCAAGGTGCGGTCGCCGCTGCTGCCGCTGCGCGTGGTGATGGACCGCAGCCGCGGCGGCGTGTACCTGGCGCTGGGGCTGGCCATCATCGCGATGTTCGGCCTGTTCCTGTTCCTGACCTACTACCTTCAGGTCGTCAAGGGATACACGCCGGTGCAGGCCGGCTTCGCCTTCATGCCGATGGTCGCCGGCATGATCATCGGCTCGACGCAGATCGGCGCCCGGCTGATGACCCGCGTCTCGCCGCGGCTGCTGATGGCGCCGGGCTTCCTGCTCGCCGCGCTCGGCATGCTCATCCTGACCCAGATGGCGACCGACAGCTCGTACGTCGGGCTGGTGCTGCCCGCGCAGGTCCTGCTCGGCCTCGGCATGGGCACCGCGTTCATGCCGGCGATGAGCCTGGCCACGTTCGGCGTCGAGCCGCGCGACGCGGGTGTGGCGTCCGCCATGGTCAACACCTCGCAGCAGGTGGGTGGCGCCATCGGCACCGCGCTGCTCAACACCATCGCCGCCAGCGCGGCCACCGCCTGGGCCACCTCGCACGCCGCCGAGGCACCCACCCTCGGCAAGGTCGCCTTCGCCAACCAGACGGCGGTGCACGGCTACGCCACCGCGATCTGGTGGGCGGTCGGCATCCTGGTGCTGTCCACGATCATCGTGATCACACTCATCGACGCCGGCCACCAGGGCGGCGCCCCCGCCGTCGCGTCCGGCCAAGACGGCGAAGAGGAAGCACCGGCGATCCCGGTGCTCGCCCACTGACCCGCCCCTGAACGCCCGGGCCCGCGCCTCCACCCGGAGGCGCGGGCCTTCGCGCGTCCGAACCTATCTGAATGCTTCACAGCGGTTCGAAGATTCTCGCCGGGCGGACACGTGACGCCCCGCGACGGCTGCGATCGTGTGAGAACGGAAACTCCGGGCCGGGGCCGGGTTAGGGTCGACGGATGGATTGGTCGGCCTATGGAGTGTTCGTCACCTTCGCGGTGATCGTGGTGCTGCTGCCCGGCGCCGACTTCGCGGTGGTCGTCGGGAACACGTTGTCCGGCGGCCGGCGCCGGGGCAGCTGGTCGGCGATCGGTGTGACCAGCTCCAACATGGTCCAGGGCGCCGCGGGCGCCGCCGGGCTCGGCGCGCTGATCGCGGGCGCGCAGCCGGTGCTGCAGGTGGTCAAGTGGGCGGGCGTGCTGTACCTGCTCTACCTCGGCGCACGGACCGTCCGCTCGGCGGTACGCGGCCGCTACGCGCCGCTGTCCGGCGACGGCGGCGACGGCGCCGCACTGGGCGGCTGGCGCCAGGGCTTCCTGTCCAACATCACCAACCCGAAGGTCCTGATGTTCTACCTGGCCGTCCTCCCCCAGTTCCTCCCGCACGGCGCCGGCCTGCCCGTACTCCTCCTCTTCGCCGTCACCCACGCCCTCCTGTCCCTGACCTACCTACTCCTCCTCACCACCCTCCTGCACCGCATCCGCCCGCTCCTGACCCGCCGCCCGGTCCGCCAAGCCCTCGACGCCGCCACCGGCCTGGCCCTGCTCGCCTTCGGAGCCCGCCTGGCCACCGAGCGCGTCTGAGCAGGCATCACCGCAGCACCAGCATGATCACCTGCGCCCCGAAGTGATGCGGGGAGATGGTGGCCCGCCGCGCGAAACAGGCCGTGGCGATCTCCGGAAGATAGTCGCCGACCAGCTCCGGCGAGAGCCCCCGCCGCAACCACACGACCAGCACCACCCCCTCATCCGAGACCGTGGTCGCGAGCACAAGCGGCAGCCGCCCCTTCCTCGTCCGCATCGCGGTGTCCAGACAGACCCCCTGAAACCGATGCCGCACCACCAATGCCCGTCCCCGGCCGACGATCCACCGCCGCAGAGCGGGCGTCCCCACACAGGCCAGCCCCACCCCACCGATCGCGGCCACCACCGTCCCCTGCGCCTGCGCGATGGTCGTCCAGTACCCGACCGCCAGCGCGACGCAAAGCAGTGCGACTTCCACCCGCCACCGCAAGCCCACCCCCAGCAGCGCGAGCGGCCCCGTCGCACGGGGAATCGGCGGGTGACTACGCGGATGCCCGGCGCCGCCGATGAAACCCCCGCACCGGCGGGAGACCACCTCCCCGGTCGAACTCGTCCCGGAGGCCCTCCACCGGCTCCTCCCGCTCCTCCTGCGCGCGGGTGACCCGCAGCCCGTCGAAGCGTGGGTCCCGGTAGACGCGTCCACCGAACCGCGTCCTGCTGATCCGCCACCCCATGGCGCGCGCGGTGCGATCCTGCCTCGCCCAGATCGCCAGGTCGGCATCGAGGAGCAGGGTCTTGAAATGCCCGCGCACGTTGTTACTCTCGGTCATACGGCACTCGTCCCTCTGGATCGGATGGACAACGGCTGAAGCTCAGGGCCGGGCCGGCGGGTGACAGCCGCCGGCCCGCTCGCTTTTCGCGCGAGGCGCGCCGCTCAGGCGTAGAAGGATTCAGCGCAGCTAAGGCGGGTGGGCGCCGGCGATCTCACGACGCCCCTGTGACCGTGTCACCGCCGGATGTCTCATCTTGGCTGCTTTCCTGCCCCGCTTCGGCTGGTGGGGCTAGCCTCAGAATGAGTGACAGGGATGCCCGCTGCAATTCCCGCTGGGAACTTTTCCGGGACTCCCGCCGGGATAGTTTTCGGGCTTCCCGGCAAGGATTGCGAATCACCCGTGCCGGGTATCACAGATGAATGTGAGAGGAGGCGGCCGGTGGCCCGGGAACCCAGTCCCACCGTCTGCCGACGAAGGCTGGCCGCCGAATTGCGCCGCTTCAGGGAAGACGCCCGGCTGAACGGCGTCCAGGTGGCCAAGCAACTCAAATGGTCGACCTCGAAGATCTCCCGCCTGGAGACCGGCCAGATTCTTCCGCAGCGCGGCGACGTCGAATCCCTGCTGCGCCGCTACGCCGTGGACGGTGAGACGGCCGAGCGCCTGCTGACCCTGACGGAGATCGCTCAGCACAAGGGTTGGTGGGAGGACTACGCCGACATCCTCTCCGAGACGCTGCTGACCTTCATCGGGCTGGAGGCCGGCGCCGCCGAGGTCCGCAGCTGGCAGTCGACGGTGGTGCCCGGCCTGCTGCAGACCAGCGACTACGCCCGCGCCGGGGCCAGCATCCTGATGCCGTTGGAGGCGATCTCCCCCGGCGAGGTCGAGCGGCGTACCCGCCTGCGGCTCGGACGCCAGCAGCTGCTCACGGCCGAGGATCCGCTGGTCTACGACACGGTGATCGACGAGGCCGTTCTCCTGCGCAGGTACGGGGACGAGGGCGTGATGCGCGACCAGCTGCATCACCTGCTCAAACTGACCGAGTCGCCGACCATCACGATCCGCGTGCTGCGCCTGAAGGGCCCGCACCCCGCCGACTGGAGCAGTTTCCTCCACATGAGATTTCCGGCCGTGGACGGCCTCGGCGCCCTCTATGAGGACGTCGTCTACACCGAGGCCTACAGCGCGCAGGTACTGGAGGAACGCGAGGAGATCACGCACCGGTACGCCCGGATATTCGACCTTCTGGCCGAGGCGGCGCTGGGCGAGGACGAGTCACGGGAGCTGATCGCGGACCTGGCGGACGCCATAGAGTGTTAAAAGCCGTGAGCGGCCGGGAATAGGTAGACTGCCGCTAAAGAGGAGATGTGCATGGGTGTCCCGATTGCTCCTCCGACCGTATGGCGTAAAAGCAGCTATAGCCTCTTAAACGGCGAGTGCGTCGAGGTGCGGTTCATCGGGCGTGGGCACGTGTGCATTCGAGACTCGAAGGTCCCCGCCGGCCCCTTTCTGATGTGCGCGTCCGGCGACTGGACGGCCCTGGTCCGCGCCGTTCAGGACGGGGTCTGGCAGTAAGGGACGAGAGAAACTTTCAGGCGCCGAACCGGCCGTCGCGAACACCTGCGACGAAGGCACGCCACGCGGTGGGCGTGCACGTGATGACGGGGCCCGTCTGACGCTTGGAGTCACGCACGAGAATGGCGCCGTCCGAGACCGTGGCGCACTCGAGGCATTCCCCGTTGCTGGAACTGAAACTGCTCTTCATCCAGGAAAGAGCCGCTCCCACCTCGATGCCAATACCGAACTCGGACACCGTGTCTCCATATCTCGCGGACTACGCCCGGACAGAGACACCGGAGCGGCGAGGACCATCATGCCCGACCACGGGCCGCCCGACTGCGGGATTGATCGAACAATGATCACAATCTTGTCAACGCGATAGGCGGCGTCAGGCTTTGCGGATGTCGAGAGCCTCGGCGGCGGTTTCCAGAGCGCCGAGGTGGTCGTCGACGGTGTGGAGGCCGGCTTTCATCATGTTGAGGGCTATGTGGGTGGCGCCGGCGGATTGCCACTGGTGGGACAGGGTGCGTAGGGCTTCGGGGTCGCCGGTCCAGGCGAGGCGGCCTTCCATGCCCAGCGTGGCGGGGTCGCGGCCGGCCTCGGTGGCCGATCGGTGGATGATCGACTTGGCTTCTTCCAACTCGGGGCCGGGGGGCATCTGGGGGAACCAGCCGTCGGCGAGGCGGCCGGTGCGGCGGTAGGCGGCGGGGGAGTGGGCGCCGAACCATATGGGGATGGGGCGCTGGACGGGGAGGGGGGCCAGGCCGGCGGCGGTGACGTGGTGGTAGGTGCCGTCGAAGGTGACGACCGGTTCGGTCCACAGGCGGCGGAGCAGGTCCACCTGTTCCTCGATGCGCTTGCCGCGGGTGGTGAAGTCCTCGCCGAGGGCCTCGTACTCGACGTGGTTCCAGCCGAGGCCGACGCCGAGCCGGAAGCGGCCGCCGGTGAGGATGTCCACCTCGGCCGCCTGCTTGGCCACCAGGACCGCCTGGCGCTGGGGCAGGATGATGATGCTGGTGACCAGTTCCAGAGAGGTCAGCGCGGCCAGGAAGCCGAACATGACGAAGGGCTCGTGGAACGTCGAGCGCACGTCGTAGGGGCCGCTCCAGCCCTTGTGGACGTCCGGGTCGGCGCCGATGACGTGGTCGTAGGCCATGATGTGCCGGTAGCCGAGGCCTTCGACGCCCTGGGCGTAGGCGCGCAGGGCACCCGCGTCGTCGCCGCCGATCTCGGTCTGGGGAAAGACGACACCGATCTGCATCTTTGCTCCTCGGAACTTTCACGTGGACTCGCTGATCATCATTCCGTGTCCGGCGCTGCTCAACCATGCGGAGCGGTCCCGTGTGCGCGTGCCGCGCGGGAGGCGGACGCGGGCGGCGGTTGGCGGGGGAAGACATCGGTGCTTTGATACTTTCGCTGACGGCCCGTAAATTTTCGGGGTCGAGGCGGCGAGGGTGATTCCACTGCCGGCGTGATACGCGGAGGAGACGGCGTGCCACGATCTGATCCGCAGGAAAGCTTCGAGAGCGGGACGTCCGGGGTGTCCCGCCGAGGATTCATGGGAACGGTGGCCGCCGGGGTCACGGCCACCTCGCTCGGCCTCACCACCGCGGGCGAGGCCCAGGCGGCGCGGGACGACGCGCTCGTGGACGTCGTGCTGGAGGTCAACGGCGACAAGTCGGCGCTGCGCCTGGACCCCCGGGTGACGCTGCTGGACGCGCTGCGCGAACGGCTCGCGGTCACCGGCCCCAAGAAGGGGTGCGACCGGGGGCAGTGCGGGGCGTGCACGGTGCACGTGGGCGGGCGCCCCGTGCTGGCGTGTCTCACGCTGGCCGCCGCGGTGGCGCACGAGGTCACCACCGTCGAGGGCGTCGCCAGGGACGGCGTGCTGCACCCGGTGCAGCAGGCGTTCATCGACCAGGACGCGTTCCAGTGCGGCTTCTGCACGTCGGGCCAGATCATGTCGGCGATCGCGTGCGCGCGCGACCGCGGCGTCAGGAGCGACGACGAGATCCGGGAGTTCATGTCCGGCAACATCTGCCGCTGCGGGGCGTACTCCAACATCACAGCGGCGGTGAAGCAGGCCAAGGGTGGGGGCGGCTGATGCGCGCGTTCACGTTCGCCGCGCCCGCGTCGGTCGAGGCGGCCGTCGGCGGCGACGGGCAGACGGCGTTCCTGGCCGGCGGCACCACGCTGGTCGACCTGATGAAGCTGGAGGTCCTCACCCCGTCGCGCGTGCTGGACATCAACGCGCTGCCGCTGCGGGGCATCGAGGCAGGACGGGACGGCCTGCGCCTCGGGGCGCTGGAGCGGATGAGCGACATCGCGGCGGACCGCGCGGTGGCCGAGCGCTATCCCGTCATCGCCGAGGCGCTGCTGCTCAGCGCGTCCCAGCAGATACGCAACATGGCCAGCATCGGTGGCAACCTGCTGCAACGCACCCGCTGCGGCTACTTCCGCGACGTCACCTCCCCGTGCAACAGGCGCGAGCCGGGCAGCGGCTGCCCCGCCGTCGACGGCGCGAACCGCATGCACGCCATCCTCGGCACCAGCGACTCCTGCGTGGCGACCCACGCCAGCGACGTCGCGGTCGCGCTGGTCGCCCTGGACGCCGCGGTCCGGCTGCGCGACGCCACGGGCACGCGCACGGTGCGGCTCGCCGACTTCTACCGGCAGCCCGGCGCGACCCCGCAGGTGGAGAACGTCCTGCGGCCGGGGGAACTGGTCACCGACGTGCTGGTGCCCGCGCTGCCGTGGGCCCGCCGGTCGGCGTACCTGAAGATCCGGGACCGGCAGTCCTACGAGTTCGCGCTCTGCTCGGCCGCCGTGGCGCTGGACGTGCGGGGCGGCCGGATCGCCGACGCCCGGGTCGCGGTGGGCGGGGTGGGCACCGTGCCGTGGCGGCTGCCCGCCGTGGAGGCCGCGCTGCGCGGCAGGCCGCCCCGCAGGCAGACCTTCGAGACCGCCGCCGACCAGGCGGTGCGCGGCGCCCGGCCGTTGCCGCACAACGCCTTCAAGACGGTCCTGCTGAAGCGCACGCTCGTCCGCGCGCTGCTGCGCCTGGAGGCAGGGACATGAGCACGTCGCCGCTCGGCGCCTCGCTGAACCGCATCGACGGGCGCCTGAAGGTCACCGGGTCCGCGACGTACGCCGCGGACGTCAACCCCGGGCGCCTGGCCTACGGGTACATGGTGACCAGCACCCGCGCCAACGCCACCCTCGAATCCATGGACGTCGCCGAGGCGCGCCGTTCGCCGGGCGTGCTGGCCGTCTACACCCCGTTCGAGCCACTGAAGATCATCGTGCCGTACGGGCCGTTCCGCACCACCTGGGCGCCGCTCCAGGACCGCGAGGTGCACTACCGCGGGCAGCCGATCGGGTTCGTGGTGGCCGAGACCTTCGAGCAGGCGCGGGACGCCGCGATGACGGTCCGCGCGCAGTACCGGGAGAGACCGCCGGTGACCTCCCTGGAGGACGGCATCCCGGGCGCCGCCACGCCGCCGCGGGTGGACGGCGAACCGGCCGTGCTCACCTTCCTCGAGGACGGCGTGGCCACCATCGAGGAGGCGCTGGCAGCCGCCGAGCGCGTGGTCACCGCCACCTACACCACCGTGCCGCAGGGCCACTCCGCGATGGAGCCCCACTCGGCGGTGGCCGACTGGAAGGACGGCGCCCTCACCGTCTACAGCGGCAACCAGGGAGCGAGCCTGCAGGCCGCCGACCTGGCGGGCGCGCTCGGCGTCGAGGTGGGGAAGGTCCGCGCCATCAACCCCTTCGTGGGCGGCGCCTTCGGCGGCAAGGTCGCCACCTACCCGCCCACGCTGCTGGCCGCCGTCGCCTCCCGCGCGCTCGGGCGCCCGGTCAAGGCCGTGCTGAGCCGCGAGCAGAACTTCGCGATGACCGCCACCCGCCCGGCCACGGTGCAGAAGGTCACGCTCGGCGCTCGCCGGGACGGCACGCTCACCGCGCTGCGGCACGACGCGTGGTCCAGCTCCAGCGTGATCCTGCCCGGCAGCGAGGCCTCCGCCCACCACAGCTCACGCAGCTGGTACGCGGCGGCCAACATCGGCATCAGCCAGAAGATCGTCTCGCTGAACGTCCCGCCGACCACCATCATGCGGGCCCCGGGCGAGGCCACCGGCGGCTGGGCCCTGGAGACGGCGATGGACGAGCTGGCCGTCGAGCTCGGTGTGGACCCTATCGCGCTGCGCATGAAGAACTACGCGACCCGCTACCTCGGGCGCGACGTCCCCTACTCCAGCAAGCACCTGGACGAGTGCTACTCCACGGGTGCCCGCCGGTTCGGCTGGGACCGGCGCCTCACCACGCCGCGGGCGCGGCTGGACGGCGAGTGGTACGTCGGCATGGGCATGGCCACCGCGATCTACCCGGCTTACCGGTTCCCGGCCTCGATGATGGTGCGGATGCACGCCGACGGCAGCGCCACGGTCTCCGGCAGCACCGGCGACCCGGGCACCGGCATGTGGACGGTGCTGTCCATCATGGGCGCCGAGACCCTCGGGCTGCCGATCCACCGGGTGCGCGGCAACCTCGGTGACTCCACGCTCACCCCCGGCGGCTTCGTCGCGGCGTCGTCCAGCACCGCGAGCGTCGGCTCGGCCATCATGGCCGCCGCCGAGCTGGTCAAGCGCGAGCTGGTCGAGCTTGCGATCACCGACACCAGGTCGCCGTTCCACGGCCGCCCCGCTGAGGACGTCCGCTACCAGAACGGCGACCTCCTCTCCGGCGGCCGCCGCCTGGGCTTCGCCACGCTGCTGCGCACGCTGGGGCTGACGGGCGTCGAGGCCGTCGGCTCGTCGGCGCAGGGCCCCGAGGCCCGCGACCACGCCTTCGCGTCGTTCGGCGCGCAGTTCTGCGAGGTCCGGGTCAACCGGTGGACCATGGAGCCCCGGGTGACGCGGATGCTCGCCGTCATGGACGCCGGCACGATCGTCAACGCCAAGACCGCGCGCAGCCAGATCATCGGCGGCATGGTCTGGGGCCTGTCCGCCGCCCTGCACGAGGGCCTGGACGTCGAGCGGGACGGCCGCCTGGCCAACGGCAACCTCGCCGAGTACCTGCTCCCGGTGAACGCCGACGTCCGCGAGATCGACGCCCATTTCCTGGACCACCCCGACCTGACGTTCAACCCCGTCGGGGCGCGCGGCATCGGGGAGATCGGCGTCGTGGGCATGGCGGCGGCCGTCGGCAACGCGATCTTCAACGCCACGGGCAAACGCCTGCGCGCCCTGCCGATGACCATCGAGGCACTGCTCGCCTGACGTGGACGCTCCCGTGACGGTGGACGAGCTGTTGGCTACGCGGGGCGGAGCGCCTCCGGATGGGAGCCGCCGTAAATCATTCGACGGCCTCAGGACGGCGCTGGCAGCATGGGCGGTGATGTCACGAGCGTAGAGATATGTCGATCAGCAGGGGACGGCCCCCCGGAGCCTCAGGCCCGGTGTGGAGGGCGTCGCCCTGTGCCTCGCTGTGCGCCGGCGGCGGCGCGGCCGGACGGCCGCGTGCCGCCCCATCTGGACGACGGGGGTTCCGCCGAGACCGGAACCTGATCGATGTGCGGGCGTCGCGGACGCCACGCGGAAATGGGACATCCCAATGGAATTTCACGAATACGCGAGATATGACGCCGTCGGCCTCGGCGAGCTGATCAAGGCGGGCGAGGTGAGCGCCGCGGAGGTCGAGGCCGTCGCGCGGGAGGCGCTGGCGCACGCGGACGCCGAGGTGAACGGGCTGGCGATGCCCTTGTTCGACGAGGCGCTGTGGCACGCCGAGGGCGGGCCGTTCGCCGGGGTGCCGTTCCTGATCAAAGATCACGGGCCGGTGGCGGCCGGGGTGCCGTTCGCCATCGGGAGCCGGAGCATCCGGGGGGCCGTCGCGTCGCGGGACACCGAGCTCATGACCCGCTTCCGTACGGCGGGACTGTCCACCCTCGGCGTCACCACCGTGCCGGAGATGGCGATCAGTTTCTCCACCGAGTCGGTCAAGCACGGGCCCACCCGCAATCCCTGGGACCTGGAGCGGGGCGTCGGCGGGTCCAGCGGCGGTGCCGCCGCGCTGGTGGCCGCCGGGGCGGTGCCGATCGCCCACGGCAGCGACGGCGCCGGGTCCATCCGGGTGCCCGCCGCCTGCTGCGGGCTGGTCGGGCTCAAACCCAGCCGGGGCCGGGTGCCGTGCGGGCCCGACGCGGGCGAGGCGGGGCTCGGCATGAGCTACGAGTTCGCGCTCACCCGCACCGTCAGGGACGCCGCGCACCTGCTGGACGCCGTCCACGGGCCGGCAGTGGGCGACAAGTACACCGCGCCGCCCCCGCACGGCCGGTACGCGGACGACCTCGGCCGCGACCCCGGCCCGCTGCGGGTCGCGGTGACCACCGCGGCCTGGTCGGGCGCGACGGTGCAGCCCGAGGTGGCCGCGGCGGCGGTGCACACCGGGCGGGTGCTGGAACGCGCGGGGCACCACGTGACCGAGGCGAGCCCGGAGGTCGACTGGGACGCCGTCATGCGGAGCCAGGTGGCCGGGCTGGCCGCCATCGCCTCCCTCTACCTGCTGGCCCCGCAGCAGCCGGACCCCATCCGGATGGAAGCGGTGTCCCGGCGGGTGCTGGAGTTCGGCCGGCGGTACGGCGCGGTGGACCTGATGGCGGGCTTCGGCGCGCAGAACCAGGTCACCCGGTCGGTGGGCGCGTTCTTCACCGGCTACGACGTGCTCGTCACGCCCGTCCTCGCCCGCTCCCCGGCGCCGCACGGCACCCTGCGGTACGACGACCCGGCGCACACCGTGACGAGCTGGCTGGAGTCGCTCTTCGACTACAGCCCGTTCGCCGTGGTGTTCAACATCTCCGGCCAGCCCGCGATCAGCCTGCCCCTCGGGCACGGCCTGGACGGGCTGCCGATCGGCGTGCAGCTGGTCGCGCCGTACGGCCGCGAGGACCTGCTGTTCCGGGTCGCCGCGCAGCTGGAACGGGCGACGCCGTGGGCGGGCAGGGTGCCGCCCGTCCACGTCGGCGGCCACTGACACAGATGGCTTGGCGGGCCCGTTGTAGCGGAACAGCGGGCCCGCGGGCGATATTGCTACCGGATGCCGGTGGTACACGCCCACGAGTCACCAGGAGGACGGTCATGACCGACCCAGCAGCCCCGCCCGTCATCGAGGTCACCATCACGGCACCCGTGGAGACCGTGTGGCGCGCGCTGCGTGAGCCGGAGCTGATCCGCCGCTGGCACGGCTGGGACTTCGCGGAGCTGGACGAAGAGGTCGAGAGCATCTACGTCATCGGCATCGCCGCGGACGACACGGCGCGCGTGCTCACCATCCAGAGCGGCGACAAGGTCACCCTGCACCCCGCCGGCGACGACACACTGGTCCGCCTGTCCCGGGCCCCCATCGGCGCCGACCCCGAGTGGGACACCTACTACGACGAGATCACCGAGGGTTGGTACACCTTCCTCCAGCAGCTGCGCTTCGCCCTGGAACGCCACGACCTGGCCGAGCGCCGCACCCTGGTCCTGGAAGGCGCTCTGGAACAGCCCGGCATCCTGGTCGACGCCCTCGGCCTGCACGGCGTGGCCGAGCTGCCCCAGGGATCGCCCTACAAGGCGGAGACCCCCGCGGGCCGCCTGACCGGCGAGGTGTGGGCCGTCGCCCCCGGCCAGCTCCTGCTCACCGCCCAGGAACTCGGCGACGGCCTGGCCGTACTCGCCCAGCAATCCCACACCTCCTACCGCCCCGAAGGCGGCGTACTGATCCTGCTCACCACCTACGGCCTGGACGACACCGCGTTCGCCGCCCTGGAGACCCGCTGGACCTCGTGGTGGGACCGCCACCGGGTGACACCGGAATGACCCGCGGCGCGCACCGGCCGGTCAGGTCTGTGCGTCGAGCAGGACGCGGGCCGCGGTGAGGATGCTCTCGGGGACGGCGGTGGTGCGGACGAGGGCGTAGGACATGCCGCCGTCGAAGAGCATGATCAATTGGTCGGCGAGGGACTCGGGGGCGGGGGCGTTCATCAGGGTCGCCTGGCGGGCGAAGAAGGCGTGCAGGCGGAGTTTGTACTCAAGGGTGATCGGGCGGGCGGGGTGGTGGAGGTCGGAGAGTTCGGCGGTCGCGTTCAGGAAGAGGCAGCCGCGGAAGTCCGGCTCGGTGGAGTGCGCGCGCAGCGTGGCGAAGACGCTCAGGATCCGGTCGCGCGGCGCGGTGCCGTCGTCCTCGGGGGGCAGGTAGCGGTCCATGGCCGCGCCGCCGGTGACGGTGAGGTACGCGGCCACCAGCTCGTCCTTGCCGGTGAAGCGCTGGTACAAGGTTCGCTTGGACACCCCGGCGGCCTCGCTGATGCGGTCGACGCCGGTCGTGTTGATGCCCTCGGTGTAGAACAGCTCGCCCGCGGTCTTCAGGATGCGCTCGCGGACCGTGTCCGGCCTGGTCTCCTTGCTACCCACCCGGCCGAGTCTACCCGGGGTGGAAACAGACCGGTGTACACCGGGCGTCGCGGTCGCGATGCGTCACCATGCGGACGCGCACCGCCGGAAAGGCTACAGTTTCGGCGGACATCTCCCTGTCTGTGACTGCGAAAGGATTCTCCAGTGGCCGTAGCAGCGGATCCCGGCCGATGGCACGCACGCCTCGGGGAGCTGATCGCCGAGTACGGTGTGCCCGGCGCGACCCTGGCCTACCTGCACGAGGGTGACGTCCACGAGTACGCCGCGGGCGTGCTCAACGTGGCGACCGGGGTCGAGGCGACCCCGGACTCCCTCTTCCAGATCGGCTCGATCACCAAGCTGTGGACGGCCACCCAGATCATGAAGCTGGTGGAGGCGGGCGAGCTGACGCTGGACACGCCGGTGTCCGCCGTCATGCCGGGCTTCCGGGTGGCCGATCCGGAGGTGTCCTCCGCCGTGACCCTCCGGCACCTGCTCACGCACACCTCGGGCATCGACGGCGATCTGTTCCTGGACACCGGCAGGGGGGACGACTGCGTGGCAAGTTACGTCGCGGCCTGCGCGAACCTCGGGCAGAACCACCCGCTCGGCGCCACGCACTCGTACTGCAACTCCGGGTTCATCATCGCGGGACGGGTCGTCGAGTGCGTCACCGGCAAGGTGTGGGACGCCGCGCTGCGCGAGCAGATCGTGGAGCCGCTCGGGCTGACCCACACCTGGACGCTGCCGGAGGACGTGCTGCGCTTCCGCGGCGCGATGGGCCACCACAACGGCGCGCCAGCCCCGGCCTGGGGCCTGATGCGCTCCTGCGGGCCGGCCGGGCTGATCTGCGCCAGGGCCGCCGACGTGGTCGCCTTCGCCCGCGCGCACCTCGGCGCCGGGCTGCTCGCCGACCCCCGGGCGATGTGGCGGCCGCAGGTGGACGTCCCCAACCCGCACGCGCTCGGCAAGCAGTGGGGCATCGGCTGGGTGGTCGACGACTGGCAGGGTCAGCTGGTGCTCTCCCATGGCGGCAACACCATCGGCCAGTCGGCCATGTTGTGGATGGTGCCCGGCACCGGGACGATCGTGTGCGTGCTGGCCAACGGCGGGCACACCGCGGCGTTCCAGCACGCCGTGGCCACCGAGCTGTTCGGCGAGCTGATCGGCGTGGCCGTGCCGCCCATGCTGGGGCCGCCCGCCGTGCCGTACGAGACCGACGTCGAGCGGTACGCCGGGGTGTACGAGCGGGAGGGCAATCGGCTGACGCTGACCGTGCGCGACGGCCGTCTCCGGCTGCACGACGAGATCACCGGGGCGCTCGCGGGCACGGAGGAGCCGCAGGAGATGGACCTGATCCCGGTCAACGACACCACGTTCGTCGGGCGGCTGGAAGGACGGCCCAACTGGATGTCCGCCGTCTTCTACGAGCTGGCCGACGGCCGGCCGTACCTCCACCTCGCCGCCCGCGCCACCCCGAAGGTCGCCTGACTCACCGGGCGATCCACTCGGTGGCGACGGTCACCTCGTCCAGCGCCGCCGGGATCGGCTCCACGCCGATGCCCGGCCCGGTGGGCACGTCCAGGTGGCCCTCGCGCAGCGTGAACGGCTCGGTGACGTCGGCGGTGTAGTAGCGCCGGGAGGCCGAGGTGTCGCCGGGCAGGGTGAAGCCGGGCAGCGCGGCCAGGGCGACGTTCGCGGCGCGGCCGATGCCCGTCTCCAGCATGCCGCCGCACCAGACGGCGACGCCGTGCGCGCCGCACAGGTCGTGGATGCGCCGGGCCTCCAGGTAGCCGCCCACCCGGCCGGGCTTGATGTTGACGACCTGGCAGGCGCCGAGGGAGATGGCGGCGGCGGCGTGCGCGGCGGACTCGATGGACTCGTCCAGGCAGATCGGGGTGGTGATCCTCGTGGCCAGCCGCGCGTGCTGCACGATGTCGTCGTCGGCCAGCGGCTGCTCGATGAGCAGCAGGCCGAATTCGTCCAGCCGGGCCAGGTGGGGGGCGTCGGTCAGGGTGTAGGCGGCGTTCGCGTCGACCTGCAACGGCACGCCGGGGCCGAAGCGCTCGCGGACGGCGCGCACCGGCTCCAGGTCCCAGCCGGGCTCGATCTTGAGCTTGATCCGGAGGTAGCCCTCGTCCAGGTACCCGGCGACCGCATCGAGCAGCGCGGGGACCGAGTCCATGATGCCGACCGACACCCCCGCCGGGACGCGGGTGGCCGACGCGCCGAGGAACGCGGCGAGGGACTGGCCGGTGCCCCGCAGCGCGGCGTCCAGCACGGCCGTCTCCAGGGCCGCCTTGGCCATGCGGTGTCCCTTGAACGGCCGCAGGGCGCGCTCGACGGCGTAGGGGTCGGCGTGCGCGGGCAGCGCGGGGATCAGGAAGCGGCGCAGCGCGTCGGCGGCTCCGTCGACGTACTCGGACGAGTAGAGCGGCGCGGACATGGCCACGCACTCGCCCCAGCCCTCGGTGTCCGCGGTGACCACCCGCAGCAGCAGCACCTCGCGCATCGTCTCGGTGCCGAAGGAGGTGCGGAACGGCGCCACCAGCGGCATCGCGATCCGGCGCAGCTCGATTCCAGTGATCTTCATGGTGATGTGCGGCGCCCGCGCCGCGTCTCCCTTCCGTTCGGATGCGACCCCCGGCGTGACGGATACGCCCCCGGAAGTGACGGCCTCCCGATCGCGCCGCGCCGTCCCTCCGCCGCGCCGTGCCGTCTCACCGCCGCGTCCGCTCCCTGTGTGCCGCGCTGTTCCGGGTCACCCGCGGACCGCCTCGATCAGGCCCGCGAGCAGCGCGGCGCGGCCCGGCATCTCGGCCACGATCACGTGCTCGCCTTCGGCGTGCGCGCCGCCGCCGACCGCGCCGAGGCCGTCCAGGGTGGGGCAGCCGGCCCCGGCGGTGAAGTTGCCGTCCGAGGCGCCGCCCACCCCGGCACCGGCGAGCGGTGGGAGGCCGAGGCCGGCGGCGACCCGCTGGGCCAGGGCGAACAGGGCGGCGGAGGAGTCCGGCTCCAGCGGCGGGCGGTTCGGCCCGCCGAGCACCTCCAGCCGCGTCCCGGCGATGCGCGGGGACAGGGCCCTGAGCAGCTCGTCCACCCGGTGCTGCGCGGCGAGGGTCGGCACCCGCACGTCCACCGCCACCCGGGCCCGCGCGGGCACGGTGTTGACCGTCGTCCCGGCCGACGACAGGGTCGGCGTGATGGTGACCGGACCGAGGATCCCCGCGTCCCCGTCCTCCCGCCCGCTCCCCTGCGCGCGGGACGCGCCGTTGACGTGGTCGGCGAGGGTGGTGATGGCGAGGATCTGGTGGGCCAGTTCGACGCCGGCGTTGGCCCCCTTGCCGGGGTCGAGGCCCGCGTGGGCGCCGCGGCCGTGCACGACCAGCTCGTAGTTCGACGTGCCCTTGCGCGCGATCTTGAGGGCGCCGCCGTCCGCGCTGGCCTCCAGCACGAACGCCGCCGCGCAGCCCCGGGCCGCCTCCTCGATCAGGGGGCGCGAGGTCGGCGACCCGAGCTCCTCGTCCCCGGTGACCAGCACGCACACCCCGTCCGGGGACGGCAGCGTGGCCAGCGCGTGGAACATCTGCACCAGCCCGGCCTTCATGTCGAACACCCCCGGGCCGCGGGCCACGCCGTCCACGACCGACCACGGGTTGGCGCTCAGCGACCCGATCGGCCAGACGGTGTCGTGGTGCCCGACCAGCAGCACCTTGGGCGTGCCGAAGCTCCAGCGCAGGTGGGTGACCCCGTCGATCACGACCGTCTCGGGGGGCTCCCCGAGCGCGCGCCGCCCGAGCTCTCCCACCAGCGCGGCGCTGCGCGCCACGGCCTCGTGGTCGGCTGAGAAGGATTCGCAGGTGACCAGCTCGGCCAGGTCCGCGAGCATGGTGTCCAGATCCACCGGCGTCCTCCGATCGTGGGGCTACCGTCGACCGTATGCCAGGCGGGCGACCGGCGGCCCGCCCGGGGTCGGTGATCGGCCGGTGCGCGATTCTGTGCGAAACATCCGAGACCGGGGTGATCCGGCGGAGTACATTGGCCCCGTGGCGGAGCCCGGCACCACCTCCGACCCGGCGCCGGTGCCTCCCGCGCCGTCCACGCCTCCCGTGCGGGGCGTCGTGCTCACCCCCGGCGTCCTGGTCACCGCGGCCGTCGCGGCCTTCTCCCTGGCGATGGTCGTCCTGCTGGTCGCCGGCGTCGGGTCCTCCTTCTGGCGGATCGTCACGCTGCTGGCCGCGAGCGCGGGCGTCGCGGTGGTGGTGGTCCGGCTCCCCGCCTCGTGGCGGGCGCGCGGCGGGCTGCTGGTCACGGCGTTCGTCGCCACGGCCGGGCTGCTCCCGGTGCTCGCCGGTGCGGAGCCCGAGCCCAAGCCGTCCGCCCGGGTGAACGTCTCCTACCTGGCCGACCTGGTGCGGCGCGGGCCGTTCACCGAGGAGCTGCCGCGGCCGCTCACCATGGACGGCTTCAAGGACGTCCTGGTCTCCGACGCGCTGGACAAGGTGGACGCCGTCGCGCTGAAGCTGTCGTGGCCGGACGAGAAAGACCCCTTCCAGGGCTTCGAGGGCCCCAACGCGCACATCGAGATCTACGACACCCCGCAGCGGGCCGCCGAACGCGCCAGGCAGCGGTTCGCCGCGCTCAGGAAGCAGTACGCCGACTCCGGCCCGGCCCAGCAGAACGCCGCGAGCTACTTCGTCTTCACCGACACCGAGCTGTTCGCGGGCGGTTCCCGTGGACACGCGTACGTGGAGGCCTACTCGTTCGGCCCGAGCAACGCCGACCTCGCCCTGGCGAGCGGCACGGTGACCGCCGTACTCAGGTACACCGACCGCATGGCGGCCCAGGCCACCGGCTGACCACGCTCAGCCCATCGGGCCCGCCGCCCGGGGCGCCCTCGCCGGGACCCGGCACGGGAAAATTCGCTTCTGGAGCGGGCACTGCCGCCGGTAGCCTCGGCCGCATGCGCGATCAGCCGATGGACGTCGACGAGGGCGCGCTGCTCGGTGCCCTGAAGGAATGGGGCCTCGCCCCCGAGACGGTGACGTACGCCCCCGTGGGCTTCGGGGACCACCACTGGATCGCCCGTGCATCCGGCGGGGATCGGTGGTTCGTCACGGTGGCCGACCTGCCGGGCAAGACCTACTGCGGCGACGGCGCGGACGCCGCGTTCGGCGGGCTGCGCATGGCCATGGACACCACCTGGCACCTGAGCGAGCGGGCCGGGCTCCCGTTCGTGGTGGCCCCGCTGCGCACGCCGGACGGCGAGACGGTCCTGCGGCTCGGGCAGCGGTACGGCCTCAGCGTCTTCCCGTACGCGGACGGCGCCCCCGGCGAGTTCGGGCAGGCGCTCACGCCGGAGGAACGCGCGCCGGTCATCGACATGCTGGCCGTTCTGCACGGGACCGCGACCCCGGCGCCGGTCCCGGTCGCGCGTCTCGAACTGCCGGCCCGCGCGGAGCTGGAGGAGGCCCTCGCCGAGGCCCACAGCCCATGGCACGGCGGCCCGTACGCCGAGCCCGCCCGCGCCCTGACCGCCGAGCACGCCGCCGGCCTGCGGCGCCGCCTGAGCGAGTTCGACCGGCGCGCCGCGGCCGTCCGGGGCGAGCCGGTCGTCACCCACGGCGAGCCGCACCCCGGCAACGTGCTCCGCGCACCCGGCGGCGCCCTGCTCGTCGACTGGGACACCGTCGGCCTGGCCCCGCCGGAACGGGACCTGTGGCTGGTCGCCGCCGAGCCCGCCGACCTCGACCGCTACGCCTACGCCACCGGCCGCCACCTCGACCCGTCGGTCCTTACGCTCTACCGCCTCCGCTGGTCCCTTGCGGACGTGTCCCTCTTCCTGTCGTACTTCCGCTCCTCGCACGGCCGGACGGCCGACGCCGAGCAGTCGTGGGCCGGGCTGACCGGCACCGTGGAATGGCTGACCACGAGCGGATAGCGCGGGCCCGTATCGTTTGCGGACCGGACAAAAGATTGCCTTTGCGAACCGCTTCAATAGCGCGACGGCAGCGGGCCGCTGGAGCGCATTCTTATCCCCGCCGGCGCGGACCCGCCGCAGGTACACGGGGTGGGCCGAATTAAAAGAGCCGCCGGCCCATGTGATGGGAGAAACACCCGCCGAAATATGTTTCGGGGGGGAATGCTCGGGCCATGGATGCTTTTTTCGTGTCGATGCACAGCCCTTGCGAGGGCCCGTCGGTGTGGACGCCGGTGACTGAGGAACAGGTCGTGGCCCCTGGCGCCGTGGCGGAACGACTGATCGCCGCGGCCCCTCGGTGACCCCGCCCGGCTGGGGGGCGTGCGGTGACCGCCGGCACAGACGAGGAACCGGACGCGGGCGCCGGGATTCTGCGCCCCCGGGTGAAGCGGGAGCACCGTCCCCACCGGTACGGGGACGGCAGGGTGCGGGTGGGTGGCGCGATCTACGGCCTGGCCGCCGAGATCAGCGACCCGCAGGGCTGGGTCTGGGCGGCGCTGACACTGATGGACGGCACCCTGCCGGTGCCGGAGATCGTGGAACGCCTCGAACGGCGGTTCCCCGAACTGTCGGCCCGGCAGGCGGAGTCGGTGGTCGTCCAGCTCATCGGCTCCGGCTACGTCGAGGACGCCGCCGCCGAGCCGCCGTCCGAGCTGACGCCGCGCGAACTGGAGCGTTACAGCAGGAACTACGCCTACTTCCGGCGCGTCGACCTGATCCCGCGCGCGCACGGCTGGGAGGCGCAGCTCGCGCTGAAGCGGGCGCGCGTGGTGGTGCTCGGGCTCGGCGGGACCGGCAGCCACGTGGCCTGGGCGCTCGCCGCCGCGGGGGTCGGATGGCTGCACTGCGTGGATCCGGACGTCGTCGAGCTGTCCAACCTGAGCCGTCAGGTGCTGTACGCCGAGGCGGACGTCGGCATGGCCAAGGTGGACGCCGCGCTGCGCCGGTTACGCGAGGTCAACTCCGACGTGGCCGTCAGCGGCGACCGTGCGCGGGTGGCGAGCGCGGCGGAGCTCGGGCGGCTGGTGCGCGGCGCCGACATGCTCGCGCTGTGCGCCGACGAGCCCGGCGGCCACGGCCTGCGCGTCTGGGCGAACCGCGTGTGCGCGGGGGCCGGCATCCCGTGGGCGGGCGGCGGGTACAGCGGCCCGCTGGTGACGGTCGGCGTGTACACCCCCGGCGGGCCGTGCTACGAGTGCGTCAGCGCGGCCGAGCAGGCCCGGCACCCCCCGGGGGCCCGGGTCGACCTCGGCGGGCCCGGGGTGCTCGCGACCTCGGCGGGGCTCACCGGGCACCTGCTGGCGCACGCGGTGATCACGCAGCTCACCGGTGTGCCACCGCTGCCGTCCGGCCGGGTCTTCGGCCTGAACCTGATCGCGCCGGACCAGCACATCGACATCCGCCACCCCCGGCGCGGCGACTGCCCGGTGTGCGGGCCCGGCGCTCGCGCAGAGTGATGGGGATCTGCGGGGATACATGGTGGTACGGGTGGTTATATCGCTTGACCGCGCAGGTCGGCGCTCGGAGGATCGAGCCACATCGCCGGGGCCGTCCTAGCCGACGGGGTTGACCGGACTTCCGCCGGCCCTGGTTACAGCAAGGGAAGGGAAGCCATGACCTTCGCGGAACGCGAGATCCTGCCCGCCGAGAAGGAGGGGGAGGTGCGGGCGACGATCGTCATCCGCAGGCTCGACCAGTCCGAGACCACCACCGACAGCTCTGGTAACTCCAACTGATCTGACATTCCCTGCACTGATAGTACGAAGGTCCCCGGTACCGGGCCGGCCGTTCAACGGCCGTGGCCCGGCCCGGCGCCGGGGGCCTGCGCGAGAAGTGCCTCGGCGCCGGGCACCACCAGGCTCAGGAAGGCGTCGTTCAGGACCGCCGGGGTGGCGGTGAAGTCCCCGTCCACCCATTCGCGGACCAGCGCCATGAACGCCCCGACGATGCCGGTGACCACCAGGTCCAGCGACTCCGGCGGGCGCCGCCCGTCCGGCAGGGACGCCAGCAGCTCCTCCCGCACGACGGCGGCCAGCACCTGCTCGGCGTGCGCCACCACCGTCGTCCCGCCCCTGCGGCCGATCAGCGCGCGCACCAGGCGCCCCTGCTCCCGGACGTGCTCGAACATCGGCAGGCTGAAGGAGAACAGCGCGGCCGGCGCGGCCCTCGGGACGGGATGCAGGATCCTGACCAGCTCGTCGAGGTTGCTGAACAGCACCTCCTGCTTGCCGGTGAAGTGGGCGTAGAAGGTGGAGCGGCCGACGTCGGCCCGGCCGATGACGTCGGTGACGGTCACCGCGTCGTAGCCCTTCTCCAGGATCAGCTCGACCAGGGCCTGCTGGACGGCCCGCCGGGTGCGGCGGACGCGGCGGTCCGGCGCCTGCGGGCCGGTGATTCCGAACATTTCTCGACCCCTGTCCGGTACGGCACAACCTCGCCGATCTGCTGATTGACCCACCGAGGTCAACGAACGGAGTATACGTAACCGAACACTCTGTTCAGGAAACCCTCTGACACGGGAGGCGGAGAACCATGTGCCACGGCAGGAAGCACGACCACGGGGACCAGGGGGGCGGCACGATCGACCACCCCCGGGCGTACGAGGCGCTCGCCGCGGTGATCCTCGCGGGGCGCCGGCGCCGGATGTACACGCGGATGGCCGAACTGTCCGGCGTACGGCCGGGGGACCGCGTGCTGGACGTCGGCTGCGGCACCGGATACCTGACCCGGCTGGTCGCCCCCCGGGTCGGGCCCGGAGGGCGGGTGACCGGGCTGGACGCCTCGGCGCCCATGATCGAGTACGCGCGGCGGCGGGCGCCGGGGGACTGCTCCTACGTGGTGGGCGAGGGGCAGGACATGCCCCTGCCGGACTCCTCGTTCGACGTCGTGGTGTCCAGCTTCGCCGTGCACCACATCCCCGCCTCGGCCCGCGCCGCCACCGTGCGGGAGATGTTCCGCGTGCTGCGGCCGGGCGGGCGGCTGCTGATCGCCGAGTTCCGCCCGCCGCGGGGGCACGCGGTGGAGCACGTGCTCAACGCCCTGTTCGGGCCCGCGCTGCGCACCGGCATGCGCGAGCTCCTGCCCGGTCTGTGCGCGGAGGCCGGGTTCCAGGTGGAGCGCGTCGAACCGTTCCGGCCCGTGTCGTTCCACCTGGTGGCCGTGCGTCCCGCCGCGGACCGGGAGCCCGCTAACGGGCCTTCATGAAGGCCCGCCCGGCCGCGGTCGGCGTGCCGTCGTCGCGGAACAGGCCGCTGTTCGGCTTGCCGCTCTCTGCGGGCAGGCCGAACCAGGCGTAGCGCTGGACGTACGGCAGGGCGGCCAGCATGCGGGTGGAGGCGGTGACGAAGGCGGCCTGCTGGCTGTCGGTGGGGAAGCGGGCGCCGCGCGAGAAGTCGATCAGCGCGTACTCGGTGAGCCAGATCGGCTTGCGGTAGCGCTTGTACACGGCCTGCAGGTAGTTCTTCAGCTGCCCCGTCGCCGCCGCGGCGCGGAAGTCGCCGCCGTACCAGTGCAGGGTGATGAAGTCGACCCGATAGCGCTTCTTGGCCGCGCCGGACATGAACCGGTCGAGCCAGCCGCCTCGGGTGTCCCCGCCGAACGCCACGGCCGGGCTGCCGAGCACCCGGCCCGCCTTCATCAGCTTGGGCCACAGGGCGAGCGCCTGCTCCACGCTCATGTTGGACTGCGCGGTCATGTCCGGCTCGTTGAACCCCAGCAGATACGGCCCCGCGGCCCGCGCCTCGGCGAGGGTGCGCGCGTCCACGCTCTTGGCCCCCCAGATCATCGGCACGAACCTCGCCCCCCTGGGCGTGGTGATCCCGTCGTGCCGCGTGGACCAGTTGTAGTACCACTTGGCCCCCGACCGGGCGAGCGCCGTGCTCACCCCGCGCATCTTCCACACCCCCACCCCCTTCTTCACCGACACCGCAGGAGCGACGGTGCGACGCGGCGTAGGAGCAGGCGTGGGCTTCTGCGCACGACGTTTGGCAGGCGACCGCGACGGCGTCGCCGCAGCCACCGCCACCGGCGCGGACCCCACCACAGGCGCCGCGGCCTCAGCAGCCGGCGGCCCCGCGTTCAGATGCCCGGCCAGCAACACCCCAGCCACCACGACCACCGCCCCACCAAACGCGGCCGACCCGGCCACCGGCCCATTGGACAACATCGCCATCACTCCTCGCGGTCGATCATTGATCACACGCACGGCCCGATGGGCCCCACCTCCACCCGGCCGGACTCCAGCCGTGTGCGCTCCGCCGTTGCCGGGCACGAGCGTCACCCCGCCGTCCCCGGGGGGCGCCTGCACGCCGCCGACGTGCGCGGCTCCAGGCCCGGACAGCGACGGAAGATACTTTGCGATCATGGCGGCGGGGACCGGAAGCAGAGGGATCCCACCCAGCAGGCGTTCGACGGGCAGCAGCCCGGCGGTGCGGTGACCGCAGTCCGCGCAGGAGTGGATGTGGCGGGCGAAGCGCTTGCGCCACAACGGGCCCGGCGTACCGTCCCAGTTCCAGGCGAGCTCCCTCAGGTCGCCACACCCCGCCCCGGACCCCAGGGCGCGGACGACCGTGCGCGCGACCTGCACCTGCTCCTTCATGCGCTGCACACGCACGGCGGCGTGCCGCCCCGACAGACCGAGCGCGGCGGCGAGGTCCGCCCGCCCGAGCTCGCCGGTCTCCTCCAGCCACCAGAGCGCCAGCAACGCCCTGTCGTCCTTGTCCAGCCAGCGTGTGGCCTCGGCGACCTCGCGCCGCTGGTCGGTGAGCCCGAGCCGCAAGATGGTCACGGCCGCGAAGTCCGACGCCGGATCCGGCACCTCCTCCGCGGTGTCCAGCCCCGTCCCGCGATGCCGCGCCGTCCTGCGGTCCCGCTCATGGTCCCGCACCTGCCGCACCGCGATGGCCACCAGCCACGACCGGTACGCCGAGGTGTCCCGCAGCCCCCGCAGCCCGTTCACCACCCGCAGCAACGTTTCTTGAACCACGTCGTCCACATCGGCGTGCCCGCCGAGCGCCCGCCCGACGATGTTGTAGACAAGCGGAAGCGAATCGGCCACCAACGTGTCCAGCGCCCGCCGGTCCCCATCCCGCGCCGCGGCCACCAGAGCCGCGTCCGGCCCACTCCCACCTACTCCGGCCATCGCACTCCACTCCCGCCCTCGCTCCACGCCCCAACGCCACCCGCCCCCACCGAACCGGGACGATTCTCCACCACGACCTGACCGAAAAGTCCGTCTTTAGGGGAGACGGCCCAGAGGGACCCCAGATAACGAAAACCCGTCACCGAATCTCGCCGTCCCACCCCCCCGCACGGTCCCACCCCACCCGCACGTCGCCCTCCTCGCCGAGGAGCTGCTCTCCCTCGGCGCCGAGCGGTGGGACGTGGCGCGGCGAAGTCGGCGCCGCCGTACGGCGGAAACCACACCTATCCACCCGCCACGGAAATGGTCCTCGCAGAGGGCGCGCTTCGCGCGGAAGCCGCAAGGGCTGTCTTATGTGGGGGCAGGCCCCCACACCCCCGGCCCTGCCGGGCTCATAGTGCTCCACCGCCGCGCGTTCCGTCGGGCCGGTGTCGCGCCGTATGACGGCGCGGTGTTCGCCGTCCGCCTTCCCGCCGACCCGGCGCCGGACAAAGACGAACTCGACGAGGCGACGGGGGCTCTGGCGGCGCCGCCGTATGGCGGAAAACCACACCTATCCACCCGCCACGAAATGGTCCTCGCAGAGGGCGCGCTTCGCGCGGAAGCCGCAAGGGCTGTCTTATGTGGGGGCCAGCCCCAATGCCACTTAGCTTAAGTTGATCTTGTTGTGGTGTTGGATGGTGAGGGCGATAGTTGGTGGTTTTGTGTGGTGTGTGCCGATGTCGTTGTCGCGTTTGGCGTGGTATTGGTTGTGGCGGGTGCGTTTGACCACGCGGGGGTAGGTGCGGTGTCTGCGGGGCGGGTTGAG